>JBEKXE010000015.1:0-43060 GCA_049512335.1 Candidatus Lustribacter sp. | reverse complement strand
AAGTCGCCATCCTTGAGCGCGAGATACAGATTCACTTCGGTCACGTGAATTTGACCGTCCGGCAGCGTGTGCGTGATGCGGATATGATTCAGATCCGCGTTCATGCTCGGGCTGTTGCCGGCTTTTGCGATCGCCACGGCGAGCCGGTCGCCGGAATTGAGTTCCACGTCGCCGGGATGATCGACGGCGCCGAAGACCCGGACGCGAAAGACGACCGGTCCCGGGATGTAGACGGCCGACCCGGCCGCAAGGGGGATATTCTGCGCCACGTCGCCGCGGCGCAGCAAGCCCTCCAGCGAAACTTCCTTGACGTCGGTACCGAGCGAGATCCGGGCGGTCGGATACGGCCCGTTGATGGGGTTCAATCCGCCCGCGGCCGCAATCGCGTCGCTGACTCGCGCACCGGGTGGGACGATGTAGCGTCCCGGCGTCTTCACGTCGCCGAGGACGAGAATGTCATATTGCGCCTGCGTGTGCAAGGCGACGCTCACCAACGGATGGCGCAGGTAGCGCATGAGGCCGTTCGCGATGTCCTGCTGCGTCTGCGTGATCGTCAGTCCCATCACGATGATGCGGCCCAGCAGGGCCAAACTGATGCTGCCGTCGTCCGCGATGGTGACTTGCTGGGAGAGGGTCGCGTCCGGGTACACCTGGACGTCGAGGATGTCCCCGCGCGCCAGGATGGTGTCGGCTCGCGCCGTGGATGGCGAGAGCAAACCGAGCGCGATGATCGCGGATAAGACCAATCCGATTCCGAACCTCATAACGCTTCCATCGTAGCCGCGTGGCTAGCGCGGCGAACGGGGCCTAAGGCGTCGGACTTAGGGACTAGCGGGCCGCGCTTTGGGCAAGCGCGCGCAACGAATGCAGCACCGACCGCAGCCGCGGGTACCACGTGCGTCCGGTGTGGGAGTTCGCGGCCCGGGCAAGCGAGCAAACCCAGGCGGCGCCCGTGTCCCCCGAATCGGCCGCTTCGCGCAAATCAGCTACCGCGTCGGCGAAGCGGCCTTGCCGGAGCGCGCGGAGTCCGTCGTTGCGTATCTTGGCCGGCAACGCTTTCGCGAGCGCGCGCTCGAGTGAGTATCCGTAGCGCTCGGGAGCCCCGATGACCGTGCGCCAAACCCGCCGCTCGGCGGCGGCGCAGGCGGTTTCGTCGGCGGTCAGATTCGCGCCGTGCTTGCGGTACACGCTCAACGGCTCTTCGACGGCAACCGCCGTCGCGCGCGCCAGCAAGCGCAGCATGAGTTCGAGATCTTCCGCGCGCCGCAGCGATTCGTCGAATCCGCCGCACTTCGACAAGGCTGCGCGCCGGATCACCAAGGCCGAGGTCGAAATGAAAGCGCGCGAGTGGACCAGCGAAAGTGCCAAATCGGCGCCTGCGAAGCGGCGCACGCCGGGCGCGATCTCGTAACCGCGAAGCGCGCGATACGAACGGTCGGCGGCAAACCAGGACGCGCACGGGGCAGCCGGATCCTCGAGTGCGTAATCGGTGAAGATCGCCGCCACGTCGGGGCAGTAGCGGGCGGCAGCGGAAACACGTGCGGTGAAGGCCGGCAACCAGCGGTCGTCGGCGTCGAGAAAAGCGATCCAATCGGAGCGCGCAGCCCCGACGCCGGCATTGCGCGCCGCCGATACGCCGCCGTTGGCTTGCCGGATGACGTGCGCGCCGGCCGCAGCGGCAATCGCCGCGGTGGCGTCGGTCGAGCCGTCGTCGACGACGATCACTTCGGCGGGGGCCTCGAGCTGCGCGGCCACCGAAGCAAGCGTCGCTTCCAAATGCGCTGCGGCGTTATACGCCGGAATGACGACCGAGATTTCCATCTCAGCCCGACAGTGCGGGCGCGGGCGCGGGCGCGGGCGCGGGCGTGGGCGCGGGCGCGGGCGCGAGCCGGCCTGCCCCCTCTTGCGAGCGGATGTTCGCGACGAGGACGGTCAGGATCGGGATCATCCAGGTTTGTTTGATGTCCAGGACGTCGATGAAAAGTGCGGCGACGAAGTATCCGAGCGTTGCCGCTTCGAGTCCGACGCGCAGCCAGAGGTCGGGATCCTTGCGCCCGATCGAGGACAGTTGGCGAAACTGAAACCAAAACGCGGTCAGGACGAGAATTCCGCCCACGATCCCGAGTTCGGTGAACGACTGGACGAGCAGATCGTGGGCCGGTCGCGACCAATTGATGTAAAAATGATGCGGCACCGACAGATAGACGCTGTTGTAGACGTCGGGAAACGTCCCGATGCCGCTGCCGGCGAACCAGTGCTCGCGGAAGGCTGCTACGCCGACTTTCCAGATGTCGCTGCGGCCGGCTCCGGTGTCGTCGCCCACGAAACGTGCCCACACGTCGCCCTGCATCACGCTGATCGCGGCGGCCCCGAGGACGAAGAGTCCCGCGACGATCCGGCGGCGGGCGCGGATCGCGATCCACAGCACGACCAGCAGCGCCGCCATCAGGCCGCCGCGCGAACCGGTCGCGAGGATGGCTACGAAGAGCAGCACGGACAGCGCGGCACCGGCGATGCGCCACCAGCCGCGCTCGTTGGACGTAGCGGCCGCGATGCAGAGCGCGAACGCGAGGATCAGGCCCGCCGCGAGGTCGTTCGGATCGGCGCGTCCGGTCGCCGTTTTCAGGACGACGCGATCCGCGCCCAAGCGGGCTTCGACCGGATGGACGACGATCGCGTAGGCCGCGATGATCGCACTCGTTACGACGTTCGCGGCGATGATGACGCGTAAGTCGATGCGCGTCGAGCGCACCAGGGCCACGAGTTCGAAGACCAGCACCGCCAGCCCGATCTGCTCGACTTTCTGAATGGCCATCGATTGATTGGTGGCCCACAACACGCTGGCGATCATCCACACCAGCACGACGAACCAGGCAACGGCGACGCGCGGCAGCGCGCGCGGCGCACGATCCGCGATCAAGGCGACCGACAAGCCGAAGATCGCAAGGAATGAGACGAAACGCGTGAGCGTGGCTCCGCCGCCGCCGATGATCAGCAGCGCGTCGGCGGGCGCGAGCAGTGCGTAGGCTCCGATCAGCATCGCAACCGGCCGCTCCAACACCCACCAGGTCGCAAGCGCGCCGCAGCCGGCGAGCAGCAGCGCAGCAAAGACGGGCAGCGTGCCGACGGTCGGCGACGCTAACGCTACCAACACGAACAACAGGAGCACGACCGCGCCGATTCGAAAGCTGGGTATCGACATGACGGCGAGTCGCATGTCCCGAGTATAGCTCAGGGCGGCTGCCGCCACTTGAGACGAAGGCCCCGACGAAGCGGGCCGTTCGTTAGCGTACGTCAGCGCACATTGCCGCTCGGCGGCCTGCTTTTTCACGCCCGCTCATGTAGGTGCAGATGAATCGACATCACGCCGTGGATTCCACGCGGAAACTTGCCGGAATCGCCTTGCTTTCGCTCGTCGCGGGCTGCGGCGGCGGAAGCGGAGCGGCGGGCTCGTCGTCCGGGGCGAGCGTGCCGCTCGCGCTGCCGACGTTGTCCGCAATCGCGGCCACCGCAGCTCCCGGAGCATCCGCGCCGGTTGGGGTTCCCTCCGCGGCCGCAACGGCTGCCTCGGGTTCGGGTTCGCTTTCCTCGACGAATTGGTCGGCCGCCAATTATCTGTCGATCGTGAACGGTCAATCGTGGCCGGCGAGCTTCCGGCCCTACGCGGGAGCGCCGTGGAACGCGGCGCTCCCCGCGAGTCCGGTCATCGATGCCGCGAACACGTCGAACGTGCGCAGCTACATGAGCGACACGGTCGACCACATCGCCGGGGACACGCACAACGACTACTCGCACCCGGTGTACGTCGCGACGGCGAGCGATCCGCTCGTCACCGCCGCCTGCAGTGGAGCGCAGTACGGCTGTTACAGCGATCAATCCGGCCACGTGACGGCGTTTCCCGCCTTCCACGTTCCGGCCGCGGCGCGGCCGGCGGGGGGGACCGACGCTCACTTCGCGGTCGTTCAGCCGGACGGAACCGAGTACGATTTTTGGGAAACCGGTCAACCGGGCGGAAATTGGACGAACGGCGCGACGCTCACGGCGGGCATCGGCGTGCAAACCTCGATCCTCGGTTCCGGCGTCCCGGTCTACGCCTCCGCCACGAGCGGAGCCGCGCTCGCGGCCGGGCTCATCCGTTTCGACGAGCTCGCGCGCGGGACGATCCCGCACGCGATCTTCCTCGATTTTCCGTGCACGCAGGGCCTCGAATACCCGGCCACCACGGGCAGCGTCTCGTGCGGCGGCGGCGGCGTACCGATGGGTGCGCTGATCTACCTCAACCTGAGCGACGCGCAGATCAACGCGCTGCCCGCGACGACGATCGCGCCGTATCTGCTCCCGATCTTGCACGCGCTCCATCAGTACGGCGGCTACGCGATGGATGCGTACGGCGGCTCCGCCAGCGGGGCGCCGTTCTGGGAATACGAATCGTTCACCCAGTACAGCTCGTACGGTCAAGCGTATCCGGGTACGGCGTTCGCCGTCGCCAACGGTTATAGCGGCTATCTCAACCCGTCGTACTTGGAATATGCGGGCGGTCCGATCCGCTGGTCGCAGTTGGCACCGTATGTCGAGGTTCTGGCGCCGTGTTACGCGCGCGCAGCGTGCTGAGCACGGCCTCGAGGGTCCCGATCGCGTAACCCAGATGCAGCGCCGAAAAGGCCAGCGCGGTCGCTGCGATCGCCCGACGGTCGCGCCCGGCCGCAACGACCGCCGCGATCGCGCTACCGGCCGCATATGCGATCGCACCAGCGATCAGCAACAGCAGTGCGACCGGCGAAAATGGTGCAGCGATCGCGAGCGCGGCGGCCGCGACCAGCGCCGCTGCGGGCGCAAAATGGTACGGCCGCACGAAGCCGGGATGGCGCCGTGCGACGGCGATCCGCGCCCGGCCGTAGTTCCGGTATTGGGCGAACGCCTTCTTCCACGTCGGCCGCGTTTGATAGCGAAAGCGGATCGAAGCGTCGCGCACCAGCCGCAAACCGGCCGAGTGCAGGCGCCAATTCAGCTCTTCGTCTTCGCCGAATTGCAGCTCGGGGTCGAACGCGCCGACCGCGTCGAGCGCGGAGCGCCGGTACACGCCGCATTGGATCGTGTCGACGTCCGCGCGCGCACGCTGATCCGCGTACTGGCTGCCGCCGACGCCGAAGCGTGAGGTGCGCGCCTTCGCGAGGCCGGCGCCGAAGGCGGTATCGCCGAATTGTTGCGGAGCGCCGCCGGCGCACGCGATGTTCGCGCCGGAAGCGAGCACGGCCAGCGAGCGTTCCAGGAAATCCGGTGCGAGAAAGGTTCGCGCGTCGACTTTGGCCACGAACGGCCGGCTGGTCTCGGCAAGGCCCAAATTCAGCGCTGCCGGCAGTGTCCGGCGCGTGCCGTCGGCGATCACCGTGACGCGTGGATCCCGCCGCGCGCGTTCGCGTAAAGCGACGACGGTGCCGTCCGACGAACCGCCGTCGATGACCGTTACGGCAACCGGAATGCTCTGCGCGAGGATCGCATCCAAGCACGCATCGATGGCCCGCTCTTCATTGTACGTCGATAAGAGGACGTCGACCACGGCGCCGTTCATGCCGGTGAGTGGAACAGGAATTCGGCTGCGGTCTTGGCGACGATCGAGGCGTCCATGAGCAGTCCCCAGCTCTGGATGTAAAACAGATCGTGCCGTAAGACGTCGCCGGCATCGTCGGGCGTCAACAATCGTTTCATGTACAGCTGCGACCAGCCGGTGATGCCGGGCTTCACCAGATGGCGCTCGGCGTAATGCGGGATGCCGGCTTCGAAGCGCGCCACGTATTCGGGCATTTCGGGCCGCGGTCCGACGATCGACATATCTCCGCGGAACACGTTGAGCAACTGCGGCAATTCGTCGATGCTCAAGCGCCGCAACACGGCCCCGACGCGCGTGATGCGTGGATCGTTCCGCTGCGCCCAGCCGTTGCCGTGTGCGTGCCGCACGGCCATCGAGCGAAATTTGAGCATTTCGAACGGGGCGCCGTCGCGGCCGATGCGCTCGTGGCGGAAGAGGACAGGTCTGCCGGTCTCGAGGAACACGGCGATCCCGGCGGCGAGCATGACGGGCGCGGCGACGATCAGCATGATCGTCGCGACGCTCAGATCGAAGATCCGCTTCAGCGTCGAACCGGCCGCCGTGCGAATGCGCAACGGGTGCGGGGCCAGCAACGCGCCGCGACCGTCGTCATCGATCTCGAACCGGCACACGCCGGCCAACAGCGGATCGATGACGATGCGCAGCGCGATGCCGGCTCCTTCGGCCGCCGAGATCAAGGTGCCGAGGACCACCGGCGGAGGAACCGTCGTCAAGTAGAGTGCCGTGCAATCGCGTTCGCGGCAACGTTCGATCAGGCTGGCGGCATCGGTGCGCGTCGCGGGCAATTGGCCGCCGAGCTGCACGACGCTCGTCGCGGCCGGGTTGATGCGCCCGCGCACCCACGCGTCGGGCAGCTCGCCGGCAAACGCGATGCGGCGCGGCGTGCGCGCGTCGGTGCGCGAGCGGTAGACGTGGGCGAGCGCGCGCGCGCTGCCGATCAGGATCGTCGCCAAGACGGCGGCCAAGACGAGTACCAGCCGCGAGCCGGTCAGCGCCGGCACGAAGGTGAACAGAAAAAATTGCGGCACGATGCCGACGACCAGAGCGGCTGCGACGATGTAGACTTCGTCGCGCACGCTCATGGCGTACGAGACGCGGTATAAGCCGAACACGGCGAAGAGGGCCATCCACAGCGCGACGAACACGAACGGCGCCAGGAGGAAGGAGCGCCAGAGCGCGTCCACGTCGGCGGTGCGAAAGACGATCGCCTCCGCCAACCCGGCCGCGAGAAGGAACAGCACGAGGTCGGCGCCCGCGAATGCGAGTCCGGCGTACGCATCGTACCGGCGCGCCCGGATCGCGTGGCAGGCGGGGGCTTGCGAACCGTCGAGCAGGTTCGTCATCGTGTCGTTCATGCGAACGCGTAGCGCCGTCCCGCGGCGGCGACCGACAGCGCGTCGACGACGTCACGGACGTCGTCGTCGGACATCCCCGGAAAGAGCGGCAGCGAGAGCAGCGTCGGCCAGACCCGGTCCGTTACCGGCAGCGGACGAGCGTACTCGCTGTAGATCGAGAACTCCGTGGAGGGAATGTAATGGACGCTCGTTCCGATGTTCGCCTCGCGCATCGCGATCGCGACCGTATCGCGCGTGATGAAGGCGTTGGGCTGAATGCTCACCGGGAAGAAGCACCAGCTGTGGCGATCGGTGACCCCGATACGGCCCATGGCCGCCGCCTCGACGCCGGGGATCTCGTCGAGCGCGGCGAGGTACGTCGCGGCGATCTCTTCGCGCCGCTGTTGCATTTGGGGAAAGCGGTCCAACTGGCCGAGCGCGAGCGCGGCCGAGAGGTCGGGCATGTTGTACTTGAAGCCGAGGGCCGAGACGTCGTAGCGCCACGTTCCGCCGGCCGTGTAGCGCTTCCAGGCATCGCGATCCATACCGTGCAGTGCGAGTAGGCGCACGGACTCGGCGATGCGGTCGTCGTTCGTGAGCAGCATGCCGCCCTCGGCGCTGGTCACGTTTTTCGTGGCGTAAAAGCTGAAGACGGCCACGTCGGATCCGGCGCTCCCCGGCCAGTGCCCGGCGTCGATCGTTCCGACGCCCAAAGCGGCGTCTTCGATGACGGCGATCCCGCGCGCACGGGCGTACGCCAGGACCGTTTGATTGCCCAACGGCCGGCCGGCATACGGCATCGTGACGATCGCCTTCGTGCGCTCGGTGATCAGGGGTTCCATCGTCGCGACGCTGCCGCACAGCGTGTCCGGCTCGACGTCGCAGAAGACCGGCGTCGCACCGCAGTGGCGAACGCAATGAGCGGCGGAGACGAACGAGAGCGCGGGCAGGATCACCTCATCGCCCGGCCCGACGCCGTAGGCGACGAGAGCGAGGTGCAGCCCGGCGGTCGCGCTGTTGAGGCCCACGGCGTTGCGAACCCCACACATCACGGCCATCCGTTCCTCGAACGCGCGTACCTTCGGCCCGGTGGTGAGCCAGCCGTTGCGGAGCGATTCGGCGACGAGCTCGATCGTGTGCTCGTCGATGTCGGGCCGGAAGTACGGCAAAAATGTATCTCGCATACTATAAGCTAACCCGCCGGCACCCGGCGCGCCGAGGTGCGTGGGTCCTGGGCCCATAGGACGTTAAGCGATGGCGAGCTGCGCCGCCGGGCGCCAGTGCGCGCCGGGCGTAAAGCTCGGAACGAGCGACGCGATGATCTCCACCACGCCGGCCGCGTCGTCGCGGCGGGCGGTTGCGAACAGGCGCATCATCGCCGTTTCGAAGGAGCCGAAATCGAGCCGTCGCTGGGGTGCGACGAACACCCGGTCGACGGTCGAGGCGGCGACGCCCTCTTCGGCCGTCAACAGTTCTTCGTACAGCTTCTCGCCGGGGCGCAAACCGGTTTCGACGATCCGGATATCGGTGTGCGGTTCGCGGCCGAGAGCCCGGCACAGCCGCTCCGCGATGGCCTGGATCGCGATCGGTTCGCCCATGTCGAGCACGCACACGCTACCGCCTCGCGCCGAGGTCCCGGCGGCCAAGATCAGCGAAACCGCTTCGGGGATCGTCATGAAGTAGCGCTTCATGCGCCGGTCGGTGATCGTCACCGGGCCACCGCGCAAGATCTGCTCGGCAAAGATCGGGACGACGCTGCCGCGGCTGCCGAGCACGTTCCCGAAGCGCACCGCGACGAACTCGGTGGCGCAGTTTGCGCCGGCTGCCTGACAGATCGTCTCGGCGAGCCGTTTCGTCGCGCCCATCACGTTGCTTGGGTTCACGGCTTTATCGGTCGAGACCATCACGAACTTGGCGACGGATGCCGCCGCGGCGGCGATCGCCAGCACGCGCGTGCCGAGAACGTTGTTCCGCACGGCTTCGCAGACGTTTTCCTCGCACATCGTGACGTGTTTGTGGGCGGCGGCGTGGAAGACGATCGTCGGCCGTTCGGCGGCAAACACGCTGCGAATGCGGGTCGCGTCGGCGACGTCGGCCAGAACGGTACGGATCCGGTTGCCCGGCAGCAGCGTCGCAATCTCTCCGGCGATCGTGAACAGGGAGCCTTCTCCGTGTCCGAGCAGGATCAAGCGGTGCGGTTCCAGCCGTGCGACCTGGCGGCAGAGCTCGCTGCCGATCGACCCGCCCGCTCCGGTAATGAGCACCGTCGCTCCACGCAGATAGCGAGCCGCATCGCGCACGTCGGCCAGGACTTCGGGCCGGCCGAGCAAGTCTTCGGGGGTGAGCGCTTCGAGCGCCGCGTCCGCTGCAGCGGTCACAACAACACGATCCGTTCGCGGCCGGCATCGACCGAGCGTGTAGCGTTGCGCGTATCGACGACGAGTTGCGACGACCGCACGACGTGCTCCCAGTCGATACCGTCGTGATCGGTGACGATCACCGCGCAATCGGCGCTCGAGAGCGTGTCGTTATCCAAGGGGACCGAAACCCGGCGCTTGCCGTCGGGCCAGGCGACGCTCGGCAGGAGCGGATCGTGATACACGACGCGCGCCCCGTCGCGTTCGAGCGCGGTCGCGAGCTGCAGTCCGGGCGAGGCGAACGTGTCGGCCACGTTACGTTTGTACGCGACGCCGATGAGCAGGACGGTGGAGCCGCGCACGGCTTTTCCCGAACCGTTCAGAGCGCGCGCGACCTTGTCGCGCACGAAGGTCGGCATGGCTGCGTTGACGTCGCCGGCCGCATCGAGCAAATGCGCGGAGGCATGATGCTTGCGCGCAACCCACGACAAGTAGTGCGCGTCATCCGGCACGCCGCTGCCGCCGACCCCGGGACCCGGATCGAAGCGCATCATGCCGAACGGTTTCGTATTCGCCGCGTCGATGACGTCCCACACGTTGATCCCCAAGCGGTCGCAGAGCATGGCCAGCTCGTTCACCAAGGCGATGTTGACCGCGCGGAACGTGTTCTCGAAGACCTTGCACAGCTCGGCGACTCGCGGATCGGCGATCACGATGACCGACGTGGAGAAGAGCTCGTAGAAGGCGCCCGCGACCGTTCCGCATTCGGCGGTGACGCCCGCGACGATGCGCGCGGTATTGCCCGTGCGGAAGCGCGCGTTGCCCGGATCGGCGCGCTCCGGCGCGATCGCAACAAAATAGTCGTGGCCGAGGGTCAGCGGCGACGCCGTCAGGGCCGGCAGCAAGACCTCGTTGGTCAAACCCGGATACGTGCCGTTTTCCAGCACGACCAGCTGACCGGGGCGTAACCGGCGCGTGATCTCTTCGCACACTTCGCGAACGGGCCCGAAATCGGGCGTCTTCGCATGATCCAGCGGCGAGGGAATGCACACCACGATCACGTCGCATTCGGAGATCGCGTCCATGTTCGCCGTGACGTGCAAGCGTTCGTCGGAAACGACGGCGATCACGTCGCGGTCGTCGACGTTGCGCAGATAGTTCGATCCCTGCGAGAGTTGCGCGACGCGCACCGCATCGCGGTCGATGCCGGTGACGTGCAGCCCGGCTTTGGCGGCGTCGACCGCGAACGGCAGGCCGACGCGCCCCATCCCGATCACGGCGACGCGGGCCTTGGCGGTGCGTATCCGCTCGACGAGCCAGTCGCGGGTGCTCAGCGCGGGCGCGATCATTTGATCACGATCGCTGCGGTGGCGGGCGCCAATACGGCGGGGACCGGCGCGGCGAAGCGCATGTGCCCGCCGTCGGCGATCGAGCCGCCGGTGAAGGCCAGCGCCGACCGGTACCCGGGTAGCGGCCAGGGCACGCTTTCATTGCTCGCCGGGTTTACCACTGCGGCGCACGGCCCCACCGGGGCGCGCGCGACGTAGCAGCGGGCGAATTCACGAATGTAGGCGCCGCCGCGGCGGAGCGTCTCGATGTTGCCGCCGGCCGTTTCGAGCGGCGCCAAGGCAACCAAGCGAGTTTCCGGATAGACGGGCACGCCGGAGGGCGCTGAGTGGAGCGCTTCCTGTAAGACGCTGTAGCTTGGTTCGTAGGCCAACATAAAGGATGCGTACGTGTAGGTCCGGTCGCCCATCCCGGCCGGCGATGCGCCGTCCAGCGGGCTCTCGGCAAAACAGAAAAACGCCTTGCGGTGCGCGATGGCGGCCAAATGCGAGTTTTGCACCGAACGCCACGCGCCGTCGACGCGACGTTGCCCCAGCGTGTGATCGGTGTGCGGGTCGAAGGCGGTGAGGCACATCTCGTACATGCCGCCGGTGACGTTTGGTCCGTCGAGCGCCGCGACGGCATGATCGCTCACGCGACCGTCGTCGGGGGCCAGGCCGAGACCGTTGAAGACGATCGGGATGCCGGCAGCTTTCCAAGCGCCGAACGTCGCCTCACGTTCCGTGGCGAATGAACGGCTGCACGCCGGCGCCACCACGTGCTCGAAGGTGTCGGTGGCGGCGAAAACGTCGTCGGCGAAGAGCGCGTCGTACTGCGGGCGGACGTCGCGAGAGACGTAACTCGCCAGGCGGGCGCGAAACGCTGGTGCTCCCTGATCCATCAGGTAACCATCCAGATCGCCCAGTTGCACGCGCGCACGGCTTCCGTCGCAGGCGTGAAGATACGTCGTCTCGTCGTCCGACGCAAGCGGTGCTACGTCGCGCCGCGGATCGTATTGGATGCTCGGATCGAGGTAGGCGATCGTGCGAATTCCGGCCCGGCGGGCGTCGCCGGCGACGCGTGCATCGGCAAACGCCCAGGTCACCATCGCGGCCACGCTCTTCAGCGGCACCCCGGCTTGCGAGCGATGCCAGCACGCGGTGGCATAGCAGAGATCCTGAATGCTGGTCTGCACGTGCTCGGGCACGGTCTCGACCGATTGGGCGCGGACGCCCTGCCCCGCGAGCAGCATGAGGGCTGCGGCGAGGACGGCGAGCGACGAGACTCTCTTTCGCTTTTTCATCCTGGACGAGCATAGCGAAGCCGGGACGCGCGGGCGAATAGTGTTCGTCCGGACGTTTAGGGCCGCAGGTCCCCGTGTGCCGGGCGGGTGCGCTCAAGCGAGAAGCGTCCGGCTACCGCATGATGATGTCAACATGCATGTGGTACACATCGTTCCGACCCTCGCCGGCGGAGGAGCGGAGACGCTCGTCCGCTCGATCGTGCCGCGGCTGGCTGCTGAAGACATGCGGCTGGGCGTGATCTCGATCTATCCGGCGGATCTCGATCCGCGCGAACGTGCCCTGCTCGGCGTGCCGTTGTACGAGATGAAGCGGAGCGGCCCCCTGGATGGGCCGCGCGCCTTCGCGCAGACCGTCAAACTGTTGCGCGAGTTGCAGCCGGACATCGTTCACGGCCACGTCCATACCGGCAAGTACTTCGGCCGCTTTGCGGCGTTCGCCGCCGGCGTTCCGAACGTCATTTATACGGAACATCATCCGCACCCGGAGCACACTGTTGCCCAACGGGCTGCCGACGCACTGATGTGCAACCGCACGGCCGCCGTCATCGCATTTCACGAACGCCAGCGCCGGGAGATCGCGCGGCGCGATGCGTTTCCGATCGAGCGCATCGCCGTCGTACCGAACGGGATCGAACACGCGGCTCCGGCAAGCGATGACGCCCGCTCGCGGGCGAGGGATGCGCTCGGCATCGAACCCGGCATGTTCGTGGTGCTGTTTGCCGGCCGCCTAGCGGAACAAAAATTTCCCGAGCTCGCGATCGATGCGTTTGTGGAGCTCCCGCATTCGGCGCAGCGACGGGATGTGTTACTGATCGCCGGAGACGGACCGCTCGCCACGAACCTCGCGGCGCGTTGCGCCCATCTCGGAACCAGCGTTCGTTTGTTGGGCTACCGGCGCGACATGGGCGACCTGTACGCGGCCGCCGACGCGTTCCTGATGACGTCGCGCTACGAAGCGATGCCGCTCGCTCCGATCGAGGCGATGAGCCAAGGCGTTCCGGTCGTAACCACTCCCTGGGAGGGAGCGGAAGAGATCGTGCGCGACGGAGAGGGCGGCTTCGTGACGGCTTCATTCGACAAGCGCGAACTCGCCACGGCGCTCGCCCTCCTGCGTGACGTCCCCGCGTACCGCCGGACGCTCTCCGAGCGCGCCGCGGCGCTCGCCCGCTCGTCGTACGACGTCGGCCTCACCGTAGCGCGCCACCGGGACCTCTATGCGTCACTGGCCGGGGCGCGCGCATGAACCTCCAATTGGCGATGACCTTCATCAGCAATGCACCCGCAGCGCTGCTCGAACTCTTGCGCACGCAGGTCGTCGACTACACGGTCGAGCGCCGCAAGCTCGCCGCTTGCGGCAACGGCTGCTACATCCCGTGCAGTACGTCGATGCGGTTTGCCGAAAAGATCCATCTTGGCGAGCGGGTGACCGTCGGACCGCACAACCGGTTGTGGGCCTCGGAGAACGCCGTCATCGACATCGGCGACGACGTGCTCTTCGGTCCGGGTGTAACGATCCTCACCGCCACGCACGCGACGGATAATCCCGACGTCGCGATCGTCGCCCAAGAGGCCATCGAAAGCGACGTTCGGATCGGGCGGGGCGCTTGGCTCGGAGCGAATACGGTCATCATGCCCGGCGTCGAGATCGGTGCGGGGTCCGTCGTCGGCGCGGGCGCCATCGTCACGCGCAGCGTCGACGCACACACGATCGTGGCCGGCGTGCCCGCCCGTCCGTTGCGGAGCATCTGAGCCGATGCGTCTCGCCTACCTCACCACCCACTTTCCGTTCGGTCACGACGAGACGTTCTTCGAGCCCGAGGTTCGTTCGCTCGCGCAAGCGGTCGAGCAGCTCTACGTCATGCCGGTGCGACCGCGCGGACCGCGCTCGGCGTTTCGCGACCTGGGGTCGGTCGACGTCTACCTGCCCGCCGGCGGATTCGCGACCTGGAGCCTTGCGTTCCAAGAATTCCAACGGAATCCGCGAGCGGCTCTGGCGGCTTTCGCGATGATCGCCCGCCCCAGTTACCGCCCTGCGGCGAAGCTCAAGAACCTCTTGCTCTTTCCCAAAGCACTCGCCACGGCGCACGTCTTGCGCCGCATCGGCGTCGATCACATCCATTCGCAATGGATCACGACCTCATCGACGGTCGCGTTGATCGCCGCCCACCTGCTCGACATCCCGTGGAGCTGTACCGCCCACCAGCATGACATCTTTTTCGACAACCTGATCCCGGAGAAGGTCGCCGATGCGGCGTTCGTGCGCGTGATCTCGCGCCGTAACGCAGAATTCCTGATTGCGCTGGCCGGGAAAGGTTCGCGACTGCACACGCACGTCGTGCACCTCGGCGTCGACGTCCCCGACGGGTACATTCAGCGTGCCGGTTCGGGACCGGTCCGGATGCTGTGCGCCGCGCGCTTCGCGTCTTCTAAGGGCCATCGGTATCTCATCTCCGCCTTGCAACAGCTCAAGGAGCGCGGCGTCGAGTTCCATTGCGATTTTGCCGGCGCCGGCGAGTTGGATGCCGCATTGCGCGAGCAGATCGCCGCGGCCGGGCTCGAGCAAGAGATCGAGTTGCGGGGCGTCGTGCAGCACGAACAGATCGTCAAGGAACTGAACGGCGGCTGCTACGATATCGCGGTGCTGGCGAGCACGGAGAAGCCCGGCGAACACGAGGGCATCCCGGTCGCGCTCATGGAGGCGATGGCGGCGGCCGTGCCTTGCATCACCACCGACACCGGCAGCAACAACGAACTGATCGATGAGACCTGTGGTGTGCTGGTCGCGCAGCGGGACCCGACCGCCTTGGCGGACGCGATCGAATCGCTTGCGACCGCACCGGAAAAACGCCGTGAGCTCGGGCGCAACGCGCACGCTCGCGTGCGAGACGCGTTCGAAACCAAGCGCACCACGGCGGAGCTGCTGCTGTTCCTCGGCTGCAGTTCGCACTTGCCGAAGTCCGCTTGACACCGGCACAAAGGTCCTTATCCGGCCGTTCCTAGGCCCCACGTAAGGCAACGTCCGCTTCGGTTACCTTCAATACATCGCCATCCCTAACTTGGAGGTACCGTGCGACAATCTCTAGTCCGCGCAGTCGGCGCGATGATCGGCTGCATTGCCGTCGGAACCGCCTGTTCGGGTGGCGGCGGCGGATCGACCAACGGCGGGACCCTCCCGCCGGCCCTGTCCGCGGCGGCCGTCGTCACGGCTGCACCAACCGTTGCGGCATCGGCCGCGCCGACCGCGACCCCGACGCTGGCAGCAACTGCCACGCCTACGCCCGCACCGAGCGCGACGCCGACCGTGAAACCGACGGCCACGCCCGCACCGACCGCGACGCCCACGGTGAAGCCGACGGCGACGCCGACCGCGACGCCGACGGCGACGCCGACGGCGACGCCGACCGCGACGCCGACGGCGACACCGGTGCCCACGCCCACCGCAACGCCGACCGCGTCGGTCATCATCACGCCGTCTTAGGAGCGAACGCGCAATCATGAAGAAATTACCCGTCCATCTCATACCGCTGACGCTCGCTACCGCATTGTTTGCGGGCTGCGGCGGCGGCGGTCAAGGCTCGTCGCTGCCGTCGGCGGGGACGCTTGGAGGCGCAGCCGGACCCCCCGTGGCGTCCGGGAGCAGCTCGGTCGCGATGGTGATCGCCATCCCGTCGTCGAGCACAGCCAGCGCGAGCGTCAGGCGCTTGCCGCAATATTTGCCCTCCAACGTCGCATCGATGAGCGTGGTCATCACGCAAGGCTCGACGCCGGTTTCATCACAAACGATCCAATTGACCGCCGGGTCGCCCGGGTGTTCGGCCACCGCGCCGGTCACGTGCACCGCGACCTTTCAGGTTCCGATCGGGAACGACACGTTTGCTTTGACGTCGTACGACGCGACGAAGCCGACGCCCAATGCGATCTCCCACGCGCAGGTCACGAAAGCGATTGTCGCCGGAGTCAACCAGCTGCCGGTGACCCTGAACGGTATCGTTGCAGACGTCGCGGTCATCCCGGGCTTGCCGGACTACTCGATCTACGAAGGCGCGACCTCGAAAGGCAACACGCAGACGGCCAGCATCTCGGCCACGGATGCCGACGGCAACACGATCGTCGGGGTGTTCGATTCGGCGATAACCATTACGGCCGACGGAACGCTTTTCACGATTGCCCCCGCTTTGGGCGCGGCAAGCACGAATACGGCGACCTTTACAACGTCCGGCGGTTCACTTTATTACGGTTACAATCTTCCCGACCCGTATACGAGCAAGCCGACGTTCTCGGCTGGGACGGGGATCTTTCTCGCGCAGCCGCAGATCGATAACGCGGGGACCCTGGTGCCGGAGAACAGTACCGGCCATATCGCGCTCTGGTACGACTTCGCCGACACCAATCCGGCGCTGTTCACGGCACCGGGAGGGCAGATCTCCGCGTGGCAAGACCGCAACGGCAGCACGAATGCCGTCACGCAAGCGCTGGCCTCGGCACAGCCGAGCATCGTCCAGGGCGGCTTCACGCACAATCCCAATCAGAACATCCTTCAGAACGTCGCGTTCAGCGCGGGGCAGTGCCTCGTCTCAGCGGCCGGCTTCCCGTCCGGCGATTACACGATATTCGCGGTCGCCATCGGCAGCGCGGCGCCGGGAACGCTCGTCGGCCCGTTCGGCACGCCGGGCACCGCCGCCCATAGCCTCACGATTCCGAACGCGAGCGAAATCGACGTCATCGATCACGGCGCCGTCGGACCGGCCCTCACCGGCCTCACGCTCACGGGCATCAACTCGTACTACGTCACGGCCACGATCCAGGACGCCGCGAATACGGCGAGCGGATACTTTCACAGCTCCACGCTCACCACCGGCCCCATCTCGAGTGCACTGCAAGTCACCGCCGAAACGCGCGATCCGGGCCTCGCAATCAATGGCGCCAACAGCGTCTGCTCGGGCGCAGCTGCGAACCAATTCGGTGAGGTCATCATCCTCGACCACTCGGCGTCCGATAAGGAGCGTCTCGCGATTACAGAATACCTGCATCGCAAGTGGGACATTTGAGCCCCGTTGCTACCCGGCACCCGCTGGAGCATTCCGTGAAAGACTCGACCGTCAGCCTACGTGGTGATCTCGACCCTTCAGCGGTGGCCGGCCTGCGCGAGACCTTCGCCGCAATGACCGGCTCGGATACGATCGACATGTCCGGCGTCCGCATGGTGACGAGCGCCGCGCTCATCGAGTTCCTGACCCTCGCCAATCGCGTCAGCCCGCGGAAGATCGTCTTGCTCAACGCGCAGCCGACCGTCGTACGGTTGCTGCGCATCCTCGGGCTCGACCGCGTTTTTCTGCTCGCCTCAGACGACAAGCCGTGATCGCGCGCAGCATCTTCGCCGTGCTACTGCTCTTGGGAGCGGGGTGCGGCGGAGCTGCAGTGTCCGGGGACCGCGCCGACTATGCGGTCGCGCGCGCCTCGACCGTTTACGCAGCGCGCGCGCTGCCGGCCGCGTTTGCCTCCCCGGCGACCGCCGGCGGAACGGACGTTCTTACCGCCCACAACGATGCCGCCCGAACGGGCTGGAACGCGCGCGAAACGGCGCTCACCGTCGCCAACGTCAAGGCCGGTTCGTTCGGCAAACTCTTCGACATTCACGTCGACGGCCAAGTCTTTGCTCAGCCGCTCGTTGCCGCCGGCATCGTGCTGCCCGGAATCGGCCGTCGCAACCTGTTGTTCATCGCGACCGAGCATGACAGCGTCTACGCGGCCGACGCTGACACGGGCCACGTCTATTGGCGGCATACGTTTGAGGGCTGCTGCGGGGTTTCGGCCGTTCCGGCGTCGATGCTCTACGGCTGCAACCAAGTCGCGCCGTTGGTCGGCATCTCGGCGACGCCGGTCATCGATCGCCGGGCCGGCACGCTGTACGTCGTGGGCAAGAACGTCGAGCGCAGCGGCAAGGACCTCCGTTTTCATACCACGCTCTATGCGCTCTCGCTCGCGACGGGCGCCGACCGGCTACCGCCCGCCGACATCACCGGGACGGTTCAACTCTCGAGCCGCGGCGCGTTTGCGCCGGGCTCTTCATTCCTTCATAGCGTCAAGCGTTACCTCACCGGCGGGAAGCTGACGTTCGACGCGCGCGCGCAGTTCAGCCGGCCGGGCCTGTTGCTGGCCAACGGATCCGTTTACGTCGCCTTCGCATCGCATTGCGACCGCGACGACGCGCACGGCTGGATCTTCGCCTACGACGCGCGGACGCTGCACAAGCGCGGCCAGTTCACGACGATCGGCGACTGGCACGATTCCAACGGCGGCGGGATCTGGCAATCCGGCTTCGGGCTCACGGCCGACGCCGGCGGCCACGTGTTCTTCACCAGCGGCAACGGACCGTTCGATGCGGACACCGGCGGCCGCGACTACGGTGACTCGTTACTCGAGCTGACACCGAACCTCGCGCACGTCGTCGACTCTTTCACGCCGTCCACGCAGGACGAACTCAATGCGAACGATGCCGATTTCGGCGGCGGCGGCCTGGTCGCGTTGCCGGACGGGCACGGCCGCTACGCGCGTTTGGGGATCATCAGCAGCAAGCTGCGCGCGATTCTGCTCGTCGACCGCGATCGTCTCGGCGGTTACACCCCCAATGGTCCGGATCGCGTGCTGCAAACGATTGGCAACACGCACGACAACACGCGCTGGTGCATCGGAACCTGCGGCGGACCCGCGTACTACGACGGGCCGCAGGGCGAATTCATCTTCAACGTGTGGACGCAGGACGCGCTGCGCGCGTTCCGGCTGGAGCGCAACACGCCCGTCCCGCGGCTCGTCGAAGTCGCGCACTCGCCGAACATCTTTCCCGGTTTGGGCGGCGCGACGCCCAGCGTCTCCTCCGACGGAATGCGTCCCGGTTCGGCCATCGTCTGGGCGACCACTCGCCCCGGAAAGAACATCATGAAAACGCAACCCATTCAATTGCTGGCGTTCGATGCTGCCGACGTCTCGCGCATCCTTTACGTCGGCAACACCGCCCTGTGGCCGAACGCCGACGGGATACCGTTCTTCACGCCGACGGTCGCCGGCGGCAAGGTCTACGTGGGCGGCGACCGCGACGTGTCGGTGTTCGGTCTACTCGACCGCAGCGAAACGAGCACGAAGCTCGCCCGGGTGGCGCGATGAGCGAAGGATTGCGGACCCTGTTCGTCACGGTCGACCCGCCCTATCCCGCGACGAGCGGGGCGCCGCTGCGGAATTGGCAGAACATTCGGCTCGCTGCGGATGCGGGACCCGTCGCCGTTCTTTCGTTCGGACACGACGAAGCCCCGCTCATGGAATTGCCGGGCGTCGCCGCATACCGGCACATCGTGCTGCCGCGCAGCGTCGAGAACGGCACGCGCGGATTCCCGTCCCTCACCGGCGCCGCGGCGGAGATCGCCGGCCGGGCCGTCGCTGAAACCAGCGAGGCCTTTGCGCCCGCGGTCGTCGTGCTGGAAAACATTTGGATCGAGGGCATCGAGCGCCTCGTGGGGGGACCGGGTTGCCGGCTCGTCTACGATGCGCACAACGTCTACGTCGCCGTGGCGGAAGAACTGGAGCTCGACGCGGCCGCCGTGCGAACGCGGGAAACCGTCGCGGTGACGAGCATCGACGATCTCTGGGTGTGCAGCGAGGAAGACGCGGACCGGATCCGTGGCGAGTACCCGTTCAGTGCGCCGATCCACGTCGTTCCGAACGGAATCGACACCGACTACTACAGTCGCATCCGGGCCCGCGGTCTCCGCGCTCCGCGCGAGGTGATCACGATGCTGTTCGTGGGCTCGTATTGGTACGAGCCCAACCGGATTGCGGCCGAGCTCCTGCTCGATGAAATCGTGCCGGCCGTGCGTGCGCGCAGCGGCGTCGACGTGCGGTTGCTGCTGGTCGGTGCTGCGCCGAGCCCGGCGATGCTCGCGAGCAAAGACCCCGGGCTCACGGTCGCCGGCCGGGTTCCCGACGTCCGGCCGTATCTCAGTCTGGCCGATGCGATCGTCGTTCCCTTGCGGCACGGCGGCGGAACGCGGCTGAAACTGCTCGAGGCGTTCGCGGCTTGCCGTCCCGTCGTCGCGACCGCCAAGGCGGCCGAAGGGATCGATGTCCGCGACGGCGTCCACCTGCTCGTGCGCGAGCAAACGGACGATATTGCCGACGCCGTGGTCGAGCTTTGGCGGCAACCGGATCTCGCCGAGCGGCTCACGCGCCAGGCCTACGAGCTCGTTGCCGCCCGCTACTCGTGGACGGCGCTGGGCCCGGCGGTTCGAACGGCGCTAGTGGAAGCGGCGTTGGGCTCGAGCGACGGCGCGATAGGCGGGAACGGCGCCCGCGCGGCCCACTTCGTTTAATACCCGGTGGGCTCGCGGCAAGAAGTCCGCGATCCGGACCATCAACGGCCGGCGCTCGGTGTGATACGCGGCCGCCGTTGCGGCGCCCGGCGTCTTTGCGGTTCCGTGCCCGATGCGCAGCAGCTTGCCGAACACCTCGCGGAGATACAGGCCCGGATTGAAGAGGTCCAGCGTGAACTTCGCCGCGCGGCCGTGGCGAATCTGTTCTTCCACGTACTGCAGCATCAACGTTGATTCGGCGCGCTGTTCCGGCGTGAGCGCCGCCGCCAGGCGTTCCGCCCCAGTCCGCACGCCGTGCGCCGGATCGCGGTCGAGGATCGTCTTCCAGAGCGCGAGCAGGGCCGGCGCGAGGTCGCTCTGGACGGCTGCGGCGATCGTTTCGTCGAGTCGGGCGGCGATCGGACCGTGTTCCCACCACAGCCGCAGGTCGCACAGATCGCGCACCGTGTTGTGCAAGTCGAACGAACCGCGGAGGGCATGATGGACGTTGATCAGCACCCCGTCGACCGGATCCGCGACGAGGATCGTCTGCCGGGCGGCGCGCGCGACGATCGCGCGGTCGATCAATCGTCCGGCCGCCAGCGCGGCGGGCGGATGGAGCCCCATGCGCCAGTGCAGGTCGACCTCGAAGTCGTCGAGGCGCAATGCGCGCGCGTAATTGTGCAGCTGGCTGCTCAGCGTGATGTCCGACATGTGCTGTTCGTACTCGGGGTTGATCTCTTCGAAGCCGGCGGCCATCAACGCGCGGCGCGCGTTCTCCGCGTCGTCTTCGCGTACGATGATGTCGAGGTCGCCGGTCGCGCGCGTCGCCGGCGGGCGATCGAGCGCGGCGATCAAACCGACGCCCTTGATCGCCACGTACGGTACGCCGGCGGTGCCGAGAATGCGCAACGCCGCCACGCTGCGGTGCAGGATGAACGTCGAGCGCGCGGCGAGCGCGAGGGTGGCTTGGCGCAGCGCGCTGCGAGCGGCCGGCGTCAGGCGCGCTTCGTCCAGATGCCGGCGTACGGGGTACAACACGCCCCACGCGGCGGCGAGCGAGACGGCCGTTTCCCAATCCTGCGGGCTACCGGAGGCAAGCGCGTCCATGCCGTGCTCGGCGACGGCCGCGTCCCCGAGCGCGAGGTCGACGACCGCGCCTCGGATACGCGCCGCGTCAGCGGCGTGCATCGAGCGGAACCTCGCGCAGGCTGCTCAACAATACGTCGTCCGGTGCTTCGAGCAGCTCGTCGTCCAGCGTCAGCCAGGCGTGTCCGTGCAGCTCGCGCCGCTCGCCGCGCTGTTCGATCCCGATGTGCAACAGCACGTCGTGATCGGCAGCCGGCAGAAAGCGATAGATGATCAGCGCGCGCACGTAGCACGTGTTCATGCGCCAGAAACGCGGCAGCGAGAGAACGGCCATGGCGATGCGCCGGATGTGGCCGGCCTCCGCCCGGACGTCCCGGTGGCGACTTTTTCGCCGCGATGCGTTCATCGTGCGCAAGCCTTGCAGGAACGACGCGACGTCGCGCCGCGCGAGCGCGTCGGGCAGCCGGCTAACGAACCAGGCGATCCGAACCGCGAGCACGACGTCGCGCGGCGACGAGCCGACGACCTTGAGGGTGGAGGCGGTCATGCGCGACGCCGTCGCGAAGCGGGTTACGTCGACCATCGGTTCCGTTCTACCTGACTCCAGTATGCCGAATCGAAGCCGACACGCTGGGCGAGCGATTTCACGAACTGTCCGCGATGGACGAGCCGTTCCTTCGGGGTGCGGTTCGTCGCGGCGAGTGCCGCGCGGACGCCCAGGGCCGCCGTATCGCACCAGGCGCGCATCTCAGCGTCCCACGACCACGGGATGTCGCCCCCGTAACGTCGCGTGAACTGCGCGTAACCGACCCCGTAGGCGACTTGTTGTTTCCAGTACGCGCGCCAGCTCGAGCGGTGGCGGTGCCACACCACGGCCCGCGCCACGTAGACGAACGCGCCCGGATCCGCTTCGCGCAAGCGCGTGTGCAGATCGCATGCTTCGTAGGTGACGAAGCGTTCGTCGAATCCGTCGCACGCCGCGAGCGCGTCGCGGCGGTACATCAAATTACACGACGGGGCGAAGGGCCAGCGCGGGTGCGAGAGATAGCGCTCCGCGTCGAGGCTGCCGATCAAATCGGCGAAGTGCGCGGCCTCGGAACCGGAGTCGAGGCCGAGCGTCTTCCCGGCCGCGCCCAGCGGTGCCGGAGCGCCGTCGTCTTTGGGGGCGACGGCATCGAGCAGCGCGCTCAGCCAGCCGCGCGACGGCACGCAGTCCGAGTCGAGGAAGGCGACCCACGTGCCCGTTGCGGCGCGCCAACCGCGATTCCGGGCCGCAGCCGCGCCGGCGTTCGGTTGCGAGATCACGGTCACGCCCGCGTAGCTGCGGGCGACCTCGGCGGTCGCATCGCGCGAGCCGTCGTTGACGACGATGATTTCGCGGCGGGCGGCGGGGTAGCGTTGGGTGCGTACGCCTTCGATGCATGCACCGATCGTCGCCGCAGCCTGATAGGCCGGGATGACGATGGACACGTCGATGCCGTTCACAATGCCGCCGTCAGGGCCGCGAGGGTGGCCGGATCTTGGTAGGCGTCCTCGCCGATCACCACGTCGAGGCCGCGCAGCCCGCTGCGCACGGTGAGGGACGCGGTCCGCATCGCGGCCGCCGCGATCTTCGAATCCTTGGGAATGGCGATCTGGCCGATCAGCGTACGGAACATCTCTTCGGCGGAAAGCGGAGCGATCCGGATCGGCACCGGCTGTGCGTCGCGGCGGACGCGAATGATATGCGTCGGGTGCGCGCGTTGCGCCGTACGGCCGGGCCAAACGTCGTCGGCGAACACCTTGCGTTTCGGCGTCCAGGCGGAATAGCGCGGTTGCAGTTCGAGGTCGCCGACTTCGGGAAACCACTCGCGCGTTTTCGGGTGGAGGTTGAACGAGTGCAGCAGCGCCGCGACTTCCGGAATCCCGCCGGGACCCATGCGCAGGAGCAGTTTGTCGTCGCCGAGCGTTTGCCAACCGTCGCGCACGAGCGCTGCCGTCAGCGTGCTCTTGCCGCCGCCCGACATCGCGCACAGGAGCAGGCACTTGCCGTCCCGCGTTACCGCGGCGCCGTGCACGGGCGTCCAGCCGGCGGCGCGCCAGCCGCTCACGAGCGCGAGCCCGACGAGATCCTCGAGCTGATCGATGGCCGGCGTGTCGATCTGGTCGGCCGGAAAGTCGATCGTCCACGACTCGCCGCCGTCCCAGGCAGTCTCGAATTGCGCGCTGGCGCCGCAGAGGGTCGTCGCGTACAAGCCGCGCGGCGTCGTATCGATGTCCATGCGCGAACAGGTCAAATAGGTTCCACGCGCGGCGACGGCGGGCGCCGGCACCGCTTGCACGCGCAGCCGCACTTCATAGGGCGAGGCATCCCACGAGGTCTTGAAGATCTGCAGCTGCTCGTCGATGCGCCGCTCGAAAGCCGGCAACATCGGGTCGAGCGTCACGCGGACCGGTCCGACCAGGAAGGTCGTGCTGACGGCGTTCATTCGGCGAGCGGGATCGAGGGATCGAAGGCGCTGACGATCACCTGCTGCAGCGGTTCGGACTGCCGTTCGACCGTCGGGGTCAGCCACGCCGCGGCGATTTCGAGGGTCGGCGCGGCGGCGACGGCGTCATCGGCAGCGGCTTCGAACAAGCCGTATTCGTGCAAACGGTTCAAGAAGAGCTCGACGCTCTCGTCTTCCGGAGCGCCGGACGCGGTTGCGAACGAACGCGCGTCGTCCAGGCTCGCCGCGGATTCGAAGAGTTGCACGATCGCCCAACCGCTGGAGTTGAGGGCGAAGAAGTATTTCGTGTCCAGATCGAGCAGAATCGCGCCTTCGTCGAGGACCGTGGCGACGACGTCGGGCCGCAACGACAGCATTTCGTCCCGGGTAAGTGGTTCGGTCAGGTTCATGTGAAACTCCATCGTTGGCGATTTAGTAGTGACTGAGGCTTCCATCGAATTTTGCCCGTGAGACCGCGGCCCGGAAAGTGAGCAGCGCGAGGGGGAAGAGTACGACCGACACGGCGGCGAGCCACATCGCGTCGTAGCTGAGGTGAGTGATCGGGACGCCGGTGAAGGCCCCTCGCACGCCGTTCAGCACGTGGGTCATCGGCAGCATCCAGGAAACGTGTTGCATCCAGCCCGGCAGCAACGCGACCGGAAAGAGTACCCCGGCGAAGATCGTGGCCAGGTTGCTCAACACGAATTTTACCGGCGCGCCTTGCTTGAACACGATGACCATCGCGGTGCTGAAGACGCCCAGCGGAATGGTCGCCGCGACGGAGAGAAGGATGAACGCTGCCAGCGTGACGGGGTCGATGTGCGTGAGATGCAGCCCGAACAGCGCCCCGAATCCAATATAACAGGCGATCTGGACCAGCGCGAACACGAACGACCAAACGGTCGACCCGATGGCGAGAACGCTCATGCTGGTCGGCGTGGAGAGAATCGACGGCAGCGTTCCATAGACTTGATCGTTGCGTACGACCTTCTCGCATCCGTCGAGCGTGCCGAGCTCCAGCGTCAGGAACGCGATGTTGATGACCGCGTACTCGAAATAGGAGAGCCCGCCCATGCTCCGCTGATGGGCGCCGCTGACGAGCCTGGCCATGAACGCCAAGCCGATGACTCCGGCAGCAATCGAAACCCAGTTGAGTGCGAATTGCAGCTTGTAGGTAGCCGCCAGGCGCGCGTCGCGCACGAAAATGGCGATGACTTTCGGGATCATGACGGCGCCGCCGTGGCGAGGCTCGCGTAGACCGCAAACGGATCGGGTTCTTCGGGCGCGACGTGGTCGACCGAGACGCCGTTGGCGCTGACCGCGCGCAGTAAATTGGTGAGCGTCCGCGGACCGTCGTCGAGGTCGACGACCAGCCGTACGCCCCGGGGTTTCTCCTCGACGATCAGCCTGCTCAGTCCGGCGACCGCGCGGGCTCGCTCGACGAGGGCGTCATCCATGCGATCCAGGGACACGGCATACCGGCGGCCACCGGCGCGTGCGAGGAGTTCGGCCGGTTTGGCAACGGTGATGATCTTGCCGGCGGCGATCACCGCGATCCGGTCGCAGAGCTCCCAGGCTTCTTCCAACAGGTTGGTGCAGAGCACCGCGGTCTTTCCTTCGTTGACGACGAGCGACCGGATCAGGGCCCGGATGTCGCGCGCATGCACCGGATCGACGGCGCGCGTCGGTTCGTCCAACAGCAGCACCGGCGGGTCCGTCAGCAGCGCGCGGGCGATCGCCAGCCGCTGGCGCATCCCCGACGAGTAGGTTTCGAAGTTGCGGTCGAGCTTGTCGCGCAGATCCACGTAACGGGCGACGATGTCCACCCGCGCGTCCAGGGCGCTTCCGTGCAGACCGCAGAGGTTGCCGAAGAAGCGCAAGTTCTCGCGCGCCGACAGACGGTAATAGAAGCTGCGCTCCTCGGCCGTGCACATGCCGATGCGCTGGCGCAACTCGCGCGCCGCGCCCCCGCTGCTGCTGCCGGTGATGCCGTCGACCCGAATGGTCCCGGCGTCCGGCGTCGTCAAGCCCGAGAGCATCGTCAGAATCGTGCTCTTCCCGGCCCCGTTCTCACCCAGCAGACCGAACAGCTCGCCGCCGGCGACGCTGAAGCTGACGTCGTCGATCGCGCGAAAGCGCGGCGGCCGGCCGCGATAGCGCAGCCAGGTCATGAAATCGTGATTCTTGGGAAAGGTTTTCGTGACGCCTTCGACCGCGATGCTGGCAGGTGTTGCCGGCGTCCGGACGTCCGAAGGCTGCGCGAGGTTCATGTCCCAACGGTAGCCTGTCGACCGTGGCCGGCAAAGAGCCCGCTAGGACTGCGCCGCGGGACGCTCGTCCTAAGACCCGGCGACGTTCAGTAGACGAAAAGCTTCGTTAGCATTTGCGCCCGCCGGGAGCAGCCCAACTTCCGGAACACGTTTTGCATGTGGTCGGAGACCGTGCTGGCGGCGATGGACAGTTCGGCCGCGATTTCGGCGTTCGAACTCGCCACCGCCAGCCGCAGGACGTCGCCCTCACGCTCCGTCAAACCGTACGCTTGGATGGCGTGACGGAGCGCTGCGGAGAGCCTCGGGGTTTGTACGAAAACGATCGTCGTGCCGTTGAACGCGCCGGAACCGAGCTTCACCAACAGCAACCGGCACTCGGTGCCGAGCTCCACGATGTCCGGCAGCTCGCGTCCCGCATACGGCGCAAGTGCCGCCAAGGCAAGCGGGACGTATTCTGCGATGCGATCTGTCGCGGCATCCCCCACCAGATGCATGTCGCGATCGACGAGAAAGAAGCGCGGTGCCTGTTCGGCCTCCGTCGTGTCGATCAAGGCCAGGGCGGAAAGCGGCATGACCGGAGCGGGCACGTCAAGCTTCAGCGCCGTCAGATGCCGCTCGCAAACCGCGACTTTGGCTGAGGCTGCCTCTACCGACGCGGCATAACCGCAGTCCCAGAAGCTCTCACTTGCGACCATTATGAACCCTTCTCAACCCGTATTATGGGGTTACCCATAAAGATGGCGGAAGGTTGTGTTTTTTGTGAACGATTCTGGCTGCGCGCGCTCTTTAGAGCGACGCTTGCAGCAGTTCGTCGATCGAAAACGATGGTTCGAGGCCGAGATCGTCCTTGAGATGGAGGGTATACGTGCGGTACTCGCGCAGGGCGCTCGCTTGGTTGCCCGAACGGATGTGGGCGCGAATGAGCAATTCGTATGCCGTTTCGTCGTCCTTGTCGTAGCGGCGCAGTTCGTCGGCCAAACTCAGGGCTTCGGCGATGCTCCCGCGATCGAGCGCATCTTGCGCCAACCGCTCGACGACATTGTGGCGCATGGCCGAGACGGCGGTGTCGATCGACGGCACGGACTCTTCGCTCAACCACGCCGACTGGAACTGCTCGTGTGCTTCGCGCAGGACGGTCCGCTGCGCGTCGGTCAAGGGATCGTGGGGGGGCAGCGCGCCGAGCAGTTGTGCGATCTGGTGAAAATCGACGACGATGTCGGAACGCAGGCGGTAGGCGCCGTTGACCACGATGATGAGCGAAGGTTCCCCCAGTTGCCGTCTGGCTCGTGACACCAGCATCTTCAGCGCGTTGGTCTCGACGTTCAAATCGCGCGCGCCCCACAGCCAGTCGACGAGTTTTTCGCCCGAAACGCGGCCTTGCACGGCAAGGATGATGATCAGCGTGAGAACTCGTTTGGAAATCGGAAGCTGCCGGTCGCCGCGCCAAACCGTTCGGGAGAACACGTTCACGCGAACGATGGGCTCGACCGTTACCGGTTCGGCTACGGGCGTGAAACGCCGAGCCAGCGCGCGAAGCGTCGGCGCGCCGTCCGAGCCCGCTTCCAACGATGCGACCGAATCGATGAGTTCCGGCTGTCCGATCTCGAGCGCGAGCTGCGCGGCTTGCCGGAGCCGTTCCTTACGCTCGGCCGGCTCGTCGATCGCGCCGGCGGTGACGATCAGAAATTCGGACCAACGGTCGGCGGCACGCCGGGAGTCGTCCAGGGCCTGCGCGAGGAGCTTTCGCCGCGTTTCCGGGTCGGTGGCCTTGCCCGCGAGGAGCAAGAGCAGGATCGCGCGCACGCGCGGGAACGGTTCGGCAATTCCGTCCGGTGCGCCCTTGTCCCAGGCCTCCGCGATCTCGGCATAGTTGAGGGATCCGAGGACGGCGCCGGTTTGGCGCATCTCGTCGACCAGCGCTTCGACGCCCGCGTCGTCGCCCGAAAGCCAGGTGACGAGCAACGCCTGCTGGGCGAGTCCCGCGAACACCGCACTGCGTCCGCTCGAGTTCGTGACCTGATGCGCCTGCCGTTGCGCGAGCAGCGCCTCGTCGAACCGTCCGCACATCGTCTTCACGAGGACGTCGACGCGGAGGATGAAATACGCCCGCACCAGTTCGTTGTGGACGAACGGCGCGAGCCGCCGGTAGCGATTCATCGCTCCGCCAAGCCGGCCCAGGAGCACGTTGTGAAACGTGTCGCTGATCAGCAGCGCGACGTTGCCCGGCGAAAAGTCGTCCTCGTCCAACGTGTACTCTGCCAGGATGAATTCGACCAACACGTGATCGGCGCGCATGCTGAAGAACGATATCAGCAGTGCGTTGACCTGCTTCGCTTCCAACGATTGCATATTCGAGCGCAGTTTTTCGCGCAGCCGCATCCCTTCAGCGACGAGCACGTTGATGTCGGCGACTCCCCGGCGTACCCAGGACAGCATCGCCCAGAGCCGTGGATAGTTGGGCAGTATCTCGGGCGGCAGCCGCTCGACGAGTTCGTCGAGTCCGGCCCACGTGTTGCGTTCCGTATAGGCTCCGACTCCCGCTTCGAGGCAACGCCCACCATCCTCGACCATGCCGGCG
Organism: Candidatus Lustribacter sp.; assembly: GCA_049512335.1. GTDB lineage: Bacteria > Vulcanimicrobiota > Vulcanimicrobiia > Vulcanimicrobiales > Vulcanimicrobiaceae > Lustribacter. The sequence continues at coordinate 14,388 of JBEKXE010000015.1, read as the reverse complement.
TCGAAATACAAGTGCGCGGCGTCGCTGAGGCGTCCGGCTCTTTCGTACGAATCCGCAGCGGTGCGCCGGTAGCGTTCGATCTCCGGGCCGGCGGTCCGCATGACGATCGACGAGATGAGCGGATGGATCGTGCAGGACGCATGGTCGGTCAGCGCCACGAGCGGTAGCCGCGCGCAAAGATCCAGCACGGATCGGGAGGTCGTCGCTCCCTCGGTTGCCCGGTACGCCGCGTCGATCCCGAGCGATGCCGTAGCGACGAGCGCCGTCAACGTGTCGAAGAGCGGTCCGCGTATCGTATCGAGCACTTCGGTGAGGAGATAGTCGCGAAGTTCTTCCGGCGGCGAACCGCTGGCTGAGGCCAGCGTTCGTTCGAGTTGTCCAAGCCGAGCGAATTGCCGGAAGAGCAGAACAGCGACCGGCCAACCTTGCGTGATCGTCGCTACGGCCTCGACTTGAGCCTCGTCGATCGAGTCACCGAGCACTTCTCGCGTTTCATCGCGCGTGAATGCGAGATCTTCTATCCTCAAGCGCAGGTGCTCGTTCGGCGGGATCAGGCGTGTATTGAGCAGCACGAACGGCGGCCGCGCGCACAGAATGAGCAACCGGCGTTCTGCCGTTTTGATCAAGCGCACGAGCAAATCGAGAGAATCCGGCTGCTCCGCCAACGCTTCGAGATTGTCGAAGATGCAAACGTTGCGGTCGTCGACCGATGACCACGCATCGAGCACGAAACCGGCGAGCTGTGCCTTCGTCGCACTCGGCTGCCGATGACGAAAAAGATCGTTGGCGAGTTCGTCGGTGCGTTCCGGCGCAAGCTGGCTCACGGCCCGAATCACCTGCTGCGCGACCGTCTGCACATCGGTAACGTCTGCGACGTCGCAGATGACGTACGATCCGTGTTCTTCGGCGATGGCCTTTGCGATCGTCGTTTTGCCGAAGCCGGCCGGCGCCACAATCGAAATCAGGCGCGACTCCGAGAGCGCTACGCGATCGAGTATGCGAGAGCGCCCGACGAGCATCGAGAATCACCTTTGTTTGCACGCAAGGTGCGACCTTTTAAATGATAACAGTTCGGTAACAAAAGCGTGTCGTGACGCCGACACTTTGCGGTTACCGTCTCGTCCTATGTTTGTAGGGGAGTCTCTGCTACGCGACGCGACTCGGCGTCTGCCTTCCTCGTTCACTAAGGAGATTGAGACAATGGATGTGTTATGGAACACGTTCCGCGTTCGCGTTGCGGCAGCGCTCGTGGCCGGAGCGGCGCTCGCCGGGTGTGGCGGCGGGTCGAGCGGTGGCGGCTCAACCGTTCCGAGCGTACCCGCGGGAGCGGCCGCACCGGAAGCGCACAAGAGTACGCCGGCGCCCGCTGCCAGCGCGACGGCGTCCGCGTCGCCGTACAACGTCGTGCTGATCTACCGCGGCGTCACCAATTCGACCTCATGGTACTACCAGGGCGCGACCAACGGGTCGACCACGTGCAACAATACGGGCTTCGTCCCAGGAACGTTCACGACCACGCCGGTCATCGTCAACGGGCCGCTGGCCGCCGGCGATCTCGTCGGCATCACCGCGACGCTCTACGACTGGCAGAACAACCTGCTCCCCAGCGGTTCGTGCCCCGATCACATGACGAACGTGACGCAGCTCGTCGATCTGTCGCATCCCGGTGCGAGCCCGTCGCCCGGCGCGTCGCCGAGCCCCTCGCCAAGCGCTACGGCATCGGCCAAGCCTAGCCCCACGCCCACCGCGACGCCCACCGCTGCGCCGACGGCGAGTTCGACGTCTTCCGGCGCCGGGATCCCGGCAAACTACACGCAGATCGTCAACGGGCAACCCTGGCCGACATCGTTCCGGCCGTACTGTGTGAATGTTGTGAAGAACCCGAGCGCACCGTGTCCGCTCAACAACACGCTGCCCGATAGCGGCGCGACCCTGATGAGCAATTCCAGCTCGATCGTCTCGGCGATGAACGCGGCCGGCGATCTCGAGTTCGGCTTCTGGCACGGCGAAGATTCCGGCGGCGTCCCGGTGTACACGGCCCAGGCGAGCGACCCGGTCGTCACCGTGACGTGCACCCAATATTGTCAGGCCGGTTCCGTTGCGATCAACATTCCGTCCCGGGCGCGACCCGAAGCAGCAATCTGTCCGGGTGACTGCCAGATGGCCGTGATCGAGCCGAACGGCACGGAATACGATCTCTACGGCCAGAGTCCGGCGTATAGCGGCGGCTCGACGCTGTCGGTGATCGGGCTCGCGTGGACGAGCATCGCCGGTATGGGCGTCGACCCGAACGGGATGTCCTTGAGCTCCCCCGGCAACGGCGGCGGCGACGTGGCCAACGGCACGATGATGGCCACGCTCTCCGAGCCGACCGTCGCCGAAATCGCGAGCGGCACGATCGCGCACGCGGTCAACATCAACGTTCCGTGCGCTTCCGGTCAGGTGTTCCCCGGTTCCAATGCCGAAGATTGCGCCTCGAACTTCGGCTATAGCGGTCCGCCGGCGGGTTCGCGCTTCCAGCTCGTGCTGACGAACGCGCAGATCGATGGAACCGCCTCCAACTCGATCGGCTACAACGCTGCGAACACCGCGGCATGGGAGCGCGCGATCCTCCACGCGATGCACAACTACGGTGCGTACGCGACGATCACGTGCGGCCGGGCCTGCGGCGACCGGATCAACATGTACCTGGAGAACGGCACCCAGTATTCCTCGTTCGGCGGCACCTGGCCGGTGAGCACCTACAACTGGAGCTCGCCCGGCAACAACGGCGGCGTCGGCAGCGTGCCCACGAATTGGCGGCCGGGCGGCCTCACGTGGGCCACCGCGCTGCAGATCGTCAGCCCGTGTTATGCGTTAGAGCAATGCTGACCGGAGGCAGCTATTCGAGGTATACGCGCCTGAAGATCTGACCGCGGTTTCGAATGCCGAGTTTGCGCATAATGCTCTGCACGTGATCTCTTACGGTCGTCGGGGAGATGAAGAGCGCGGCTGCGATCTCGGCGTTCGACGAACCCTCGAGCAGCATCAATAGGAGCTCGTGTTCTCGGCTGGTCAGGCCGAAACGTTCCTTTGCGTTGTTGACCGTCTTTGTGAAAATGTTCTTTGTCGTACGTCTTGGAGCTGCCGTGTTCGTACAGGAGCGCCATGGCAGCCCGCGTCTGTTGCTCCTACTCGGGCGCCGATAGGCCGGTCCAATCGATCGCTTTCGCGCGCATATCGTCACGCGTATATCCGTGGATGCCCAGGAATGCATCGTTCGCTGCAACGACGTTCCCTCGCGTGTCCCCCATCGCAACGCCGACGAGACCAGCGCCGAGGATCCGGTGCGGTTGCCGCTCGCTAACCTGTTCCGGATTCAACCATAACATGCAAGAAAGGTCGTAGCCGGAGGTTTAGATCGTGTGAAGGTACGTTGGAAACGACGCGTACGATGTGAACCCTGTGAAGGCGCAATTTGTACGTTCGGAACAGGTGCGAGCGCCGGTCGTTCGCGCTACATCGCCGGATCGCCCCACGACGTGCCGTCGACGAAGTGCACGTAGCGCACCGTGCAGCGATCGTCGTTGGTCGCGACGGCGAACAGTCCGCCGCTGAGGTTCTTGTGCAGATGCTCGTTCACGTCGGCACCGGGCGCGAACGTGTCGCGCACGTCGAACGTCGCCGTCTTCGTGCGGCCGTAGGGAATCGCCACGTGGATGTCGTCGGCGGCGACGCCGGCTCCGTTGTGAAACGTGGCATCGTATGAGGCGTGCTCGACGAGCTCGATGCTCGAGACCGTGCCGTGACACGCCGTGGCCACGACGGGCGCCGGGGCTTGGGTCCCGGCCGGCGCGGCGCCGAGAGTGAGGGCAAGGACGGCGCTGAGGGTGAGGGCGCTCGGGTGCTGCATGCGCCTATCGTGCCCATCCCGGCCCGCATTCTAAGCGAGGCGACGCTCGCTGACTTCGGCCGCCGTGGTCGGAAGCATGAAGGCCCGGTGAAGACGGTATGAAGCGGCCGTCATCAAATCCGCAAAAACCACTGTTATGATTGCACCAAGACCGGCCGGCGGCCGTGTGAGTGTGAAAGGAGTACGGGTCATGTCTAGGTTTCGACAAGGAGTGATCGTTGCGTTCGTCCTCGGCACGATGCTGAATGCTTGGTTTCTGATCGGCGCCGTTGGAGGCTACCAATATTCCGTCAACATTTTGCCCTTGGACGCGGCCGGCGCCGAACAATTCGCTCTGTGGGTCGAGTTCGCGCTGGTTGTGCTTGGCGCCATCGCATGGGGTTTTTCACGGCCGCAAAGCCCGCAACCGTAACCTGATCACGACAACGCGGATTTGACCACCTGGGTCACGACGGCCGGATCGCAGGGCTTCAGGAAGACGCCGGTCACGTCGAAGTGGTGGGTGAATTCCGCCGATAAGGCGTCCGCGCCGGTCGTCATCAGATAGAACAGGCTCTGCGGGTTCGCGTCGCGGAGCCGTTCGATGACCGGCTCGCCGAGTTCGACGATTTCCAGCTGCAGGTCGGCTATCGATGCATCGGGCCGCACGCGCCGGATCGTGCGCTCGCCCTCCCGGCTGTTGGCGGCTTCACCGACCGAAAAGCCCTCGGCTTCGAGCGCGCGTCGCAAGATCGCCCGCGCGTGCGGATCGTGCGAGATCAAGAGAATCAGCTTGCGCATGCGTCTCGTCCGTGCAACACGCCGCGGATGTACGCCACCGCCGCGTCGAGATTCTCTCGCGCCGGAGCGGTCAGCCCCTCATCGAACCCGAACGCATAACCGCGGATGCCGATCACGCGCGCATCGGGACTGCAACCGTAGACGCGCCGGCACAGACTGAGGATGAATTCCGGGCGCACGTCGTGGCTGGCGAAGAACGCCGGCTCCGTGCTCGCCACGACGGGTTCGACCGAAAACGGCGCGGCCGCGCTTTTCGAGGCGTCGACGAAGATGACCGCCGCGCATTCCGAGGCATCGTAGGCGTCGTCGATTGCGAGCTGATACTTGGCGCTCGTCCGAACGCCGGCCAGCCCGAGATCGGCGATCGCCTCGGCGGCCGCACAGCCGAGCCCGTCGTCCTGGCGGCCGGAATTGCCGTAGCCCAGAACGAGCACCGGAGCGTCAATCGCGAGTACGGCTTGCAACGACGGCTCCGTCGGCGCGCTCGAGCGTGACGACGAGGGGCATTTCTCCGAGCGCGTGGGTCGCGCACGAGAGGCACGGGTCGTAGGCGCGCACGGCCACTTCGATGTTGTTGAGCACCGCGTCGGTGATCTCGCGGCCGGTCAGGTATTCGATCGCGACCCGTTGGATCGAGCGGTTGATCGCCTCGTTGTTGTTTGCGGTCGCGACGACCAGCTTCGCATCGGTCACTTGATCGTTCGCGTCGACCTTGTAGCGATGGAAGAGCGTGCCGCGCGGCGCTTCGAGCCAACCGGCGCCCTCGAACCGGCGTTCGCCGCGGGCCACGAGATCCGTACCTTGCAGCTCGTCGTCGTAGAGCAGCTCGCGCACTTTCTCCGCCGCGTGGATCATGCAGATGACACGCGCCCAGTGCTGGTAGAGCGTCGCGTGCACGGGCTTCCCGGCGGCCGGTGCTTTGAATTCGCGGCGCGCGCGCTCGGCCAGCGGCGTGTCGATGTAATCGCAGCAATTCACCTGGGCGAGCGGGCCGACGCGGTACCAGCCGTCCGCCTTGCCCAGCGAACGAATGTACGGAAACTTCATGTAGCTCCAGGAGCGCACTTCGTCGCCGATATGGTCGTCGTACTCCGCCGGCGTGACGCCGTCGAAGATCGTCGCTCCGTTGCGATCGATCGCGCGCAACGTGCCGCCGTAGAGGTCCATCGCGCCGTTCTCGCCGACGAGGCTGACGTAGTTCGATTCGATGGTCCCGAATGCCGCGAGCCGCTGCGGGTCGCGCTCGATCAAGCGTTTGCAGAGGTCGAGCGCATCGACGCTCCAGGCGACGATCTGGTCGACGTCGGCGCGCAATGCATCGCGATCGGCGATCGACAGGTTCGCGTTCACGCCGCCGGGGATCGCGAGGCTGGGGTGGATCTTCTTGCCGCCGACCGCCTTGATCACGTCCTGACCGTACTTGCGAATGAAGATCGCCCACTTCGCGATCTCCGGATAGTTCTCGATCGTGCCGACGATGTTGCGTTGCCGGCTCGGACCTTCGAAGCCGAACAACAGATCGGGCGTCGCAAGATGGAAGTAGTGCACGGCGTTCGACTGCAAGAGCTGGCCGTAGTGCATGAGGCGACGCACCTTTTCGGCCGCCGGCGTCAAGCGGTCGACGCCGGCGATCAGGTCCATCGTCTTGGCGGAGCACAAGTGGTGGCTCACCGGGCAGATCCCGCACAGGCGCTGGACGATCATCGGGACTTCCCAGTACGGCCGCCCTCGGATGAAACGTTCGAAGCCGCGGAACTCGACCACGTGAAACCGCGCTTCGCCGATGCTGTCGTCGTCGTTCAGGCGGATCGTCACCTTACCGTGCCCCTCGATGCGGGTGATCGGGTCGATGACGATGCGGCGCGTGCCCGCGTTAGTCATAGCGCAGCAACCGGTACGGCAGGCTCGGCGTCCGGCCGGCGAGCACGTCTTGCAAGCCGCTCCAAATCGCATCCGCGGACGGCGGGCAACCGGGCACGAAGTAGTCGATGCGCACGACCTCGTGCGCCGGGTAGACGCGTTCCAAGAGCTGCGGCAGCTCGGGGTCGTCGGGGATCTGCGGATAGGTCGTTTCGAGGCATTCTTGCAGGCTGAGGGGATTGCGCATGGCGGGAACGCCGCCGTTGATCGCGCACGCCCCGACGGCGATCAACACGCGACAGTGCTGGCGAAAATCTTTCAGCACGCGAACGTCGTGTTCGCTGGCGCAGCCGCCTTCGATGAAGCCGACGTCGACCGGCGAGTCGAACGCTTTCTTGTCGTTCAAGGGCGAGCGGTCCAGTTCGAACAGCTCGACCAGCTCGAGAATGCGCTCGTCGATGTCGAGCAGCGACATGTGGCAGCCGAAGCAGCCGGCCAGCGAGCACGTCGCGAGTTTCGGCTTAGCCACGCTTGCTTTCGATCTCCGAGCCGATCGGCGCTTCGTCGAAGCGGCGTTTCCCGTACGGCGTTTGGTAACCGGTGTGCTTGACCACGAGCGCCCCTACCGGACAGGCGGACACCGCCCGATCGCCGGGCGCGACGCCGGTCGCTCCGAGACCCGCCGGCGCATTGACGGCGATTCGCGTCTGCGCCCCGCGATGCTCGAAGCCGAACGCGGACTTGCCATCGGCGGAACGCGAGGCGCGAACGCACAGCCCGCAGAGAATGCAGGTGTTGCGGTCGAGGAAGACCTCCGGATGCGTGGCGTCGATGTCCCGCCGCGGCCATTGATACGGCAGTTGCATCGCGTGCAGGCCGAGGCGGTAGGCCATCGCCTGAAGATCGCAATCGCCGCTTTTCTCGCAGCTCGGGCACGTATGGTTGCCCTCGACGAACAGCATTTCGACGATCGTCCGGCGCTCGGCCAACAGTTCGGGCGTGTCGTTCTCGACGACGATCGAGGCTGCGACCGGCGTTACGCAGGCCGCTGCATAGCGTCCGTTGACCTTGCAGGTGCACAACCGGCATTCGCCGCCCGGCGGCAAGTCGGAGCGATAGCACAGTCGCGGAACGTAGATGCCGGCGTCGTCACACGCTGCGATGATGGTTTGACCGGCTTGCGCGACCACCGGAACGCCGTCGACGGTGAAACGAACGCCATCCGCGATCATGGTGCGACGAGCTTCGACTCGTAGAGGTGCGGAAAATTGCGCAGTGTGCTGAGGATCGGATTGGGTGCCGACTGGCCCAGCCCGCAACGGCTCAATTTGCCGACCGAGCCGGCGAGTTTCTCGAGCGCGGCGAGGTCGGCTTCGGTCGCGCGGCCGTCGATCACCCGTTGGACATTCTCTTTGAGCAGCACCGTCCCCACTCGGCACGGGACGCACCAGCCGCAGGATTCGTCGGCGAAAAACTCCGCAAACTGCAGCACCACGTCCAATATGTCGCGCTGCGGGCCGAAGACCATCGTCGAACCGCCGGTCGCGAGGTCTTCGTAGGCGAGGGTGCGGCCGAAGTCTTTGGGAGCGACGCACTGGCCGGCCGCGCCGGAAACCTGCACGGCTTCGGCGTCCGCGGCGCCGGCAAGATCGAGCAGCTCGTTGAGCGTCGTGCCGAACGGCACCTCATAGATCCCCGGCACGGCGCAGTCGCCCGAGACGCACATCAGTTTGGTGCCCTTCGACTCCACGGTGCCGTATTGGGCGAACCAGCTCGCTCCGCATTCCAGAATGCGCGCCGCGCAGGCGAGCGTCTCGACGTTGTTCACCGCGGTCGGTTGGCCGAGGTAGCCGTTGTCGGCCGGATACGGCGGCCGGTCGCGGGGCGCGCCGCGTTTGCCTTCGAGCGACTCGATCAGCGCCGACTCCTCGCCGCAAACGTAGGCGCCGGCGCCGAGCTGAATGCGGATGTCGAAATCAAACCCCTCGCAACCGCCGACCCGCGACCCGAGCAGTCCGAGCCGGCGGCGTTCGGCCAGCACGCGTTCGAGATCGCCGAACAGATACGCGTACTCCGCGCGCAGGTAGACGAATCCGGTTTGCGCGCCGAGCGCGTAGCCGGCGATCGTCAGCCCATCGAAGACGAGATCCGGCGCGTCGCTGAGCAAGACGCGGTCTTTGAACGTTCCCGGTTCGCCTTCGTCGGCGTTGCAGATGATGTAGTGTGCGCTGCCTTGCGCCCGCCGCGTCAGCCGCCACTTGAGTCCGGTCGGGAATCCGGCGCCGCCGCGGCCGCGCAAGCCGGACCGTGCGATCTCCTCGACGACCTCGTCGGGCGTCATGCGCAACGCGCGGCGTAGCCCCGCTCCGGTCTCGGCCGGGGTGAAGAAGACGGGACCGCGCCGTACGATCTGCGAGACGCAGCCCGCTTTGGGCGAGGTGAAGCCGGCGGCAGTCGGGCCGGCCGCTCGCCGCGAGCGGATCTCGCGGACGATCGGCTCGGCGTCCGCGGGAACCAAGTCGGTAAACACCATGCCGTCGATCAGGCAAGCGGGTTCGTGGTCGGCCATGCCGATGTCGCTGGTCCAGCTCAGCGTGATGTCGTCGTGCTCGGCGTTCGGTGCGGCAATCGCTTGCTCGAACGCGCGCATCACCTCGGCCGCGCCCTTCATGAGGGAGACCGGCGTGCGCGAGAAGCGAATCCGGCATTCGGCCTGCGGTTCGCGCGCGAAGAACGCGTAGAAGCTGACGCTGTCGAGCACCTCGACATACGGCATTCCCAGCGCGGAAGCGATCGCGAGCAACGCATCGTCCGGAAGATGCCCCAATCGGGCTTGCACCGCGGCGAAGACATCCAGCAGCCGCGTCTCGTCGTGGCCGGTCGCTGCGACGGCTTCGCGGGCGGCGGCCGCCGGATCGTTACTCACCCACGATCTTCAATTTGTCGTGCACTCCGCGCACCCCGGCAATGCGCTTCGCGGCGCGCTCGGCGGTGTGTTTGTCGGCCACGTTATGAACGTGCCCCGACAGTTCGACGAAGCCGTTCTTGACGGCAACGCCGATGGTCGAGCCGTCGAGGTCGCTCTCGGCGCATAATTCATCGATCACGTCCTGCTGCAGCCGGTTGTCGGCCTGGTCCATTGCGTTCACCTCCAATGACTCAAAGGCTACGGGCGTGATATGAAAGCTCCATGAAGTGCCCCTTCACCCGGGCGCGTCACCGGCCCGGTACGATCGGTCCAACGTAAGGAGGCCCCTCGCAATGATAGCAGGTTCCCCGCTCCCTCAGCGACCCGCCGGAGCGGAAATCCCCGCCGGAACGTATGTCCGGCCCTTCAGCACGATTTCCAACGACGACGTTCCCGAGGTCGGCGGCAAAAACGCCTCGCTGGGCGAGATGTATTGCACGCTCCGGAGCGCCGGCGTCCCCATCCCCAACGGCTTTGCCGTCACGGCTGCCGCCTACCGGTACGTCCTGGAGGAGGGTCACGCATGGGGCGCGTTGCGTGAGATCGTCGCGGGCATCGATCCGCACGATCTCGACGACCTCGCCGAACGGGCCGCGCGTGCGCGGGAGATCATCCTGGCCTGCCCGCTGCCTCCGGGACTCGCCGCGGAAATTTTAGCCGCGTATCAGGGTCTGCTCGCGGAATATGGTCCCGACACGGCGGTCGTCGTGCGCAGTTCGGCAACCGCCGAGGACTTGCCGAACGCGAGCTTCGCCGGACAACACGATAGCTTCCTCAATATTCGCGGCGACGAGATGGTGCTCGGGGCGTATCGGCGCTGTATCGCGAGCCTGTTCACGGAACGCGCGATTCACTACCGTATCGATCAGGGCTTCGATCACTTCAAGGTCGCGTTGTCGGTCGGCATCATGAAGATGGTCCGTTCGGACCTCGCGACGAGCGGCGTCGCCTTCACGATCGATACGGAGAGCGGTTTTCGCGACGTCGTCTTCATCACTGGGTCCTACGGCATGGGTGAGGACATCGTGCAAGGGACGGTCGATCCCGACGAGTTCTACGTCTACAAGGCGACCTGCGAAGCCGGTTTTCAGGCCGTGCTGCGCCGCCGGATCGGCTCGAAGCGCCAGAAACTGGTCTGTATCACGGCGACCGCCGGCGAACCCGAGCAGACGACCGCCAACGTCGAGACCTCGGCCGCGGACCGCGAGCGGGCGTGCATCACCGACGCTGAGGTCCTGACGCTCGCCCGGATGAGTCTGGCGATCGAGCGGCATTACAGCACCCGCGCCGGAGCGCCCGTCCCGATGGACATCGAATGGGCACAGGACGGTCCGGGCGGGCCGCTCTTCATCGTACAAGCGCGGCCCGAGACCGTTGCCTCGCGCATACCATTGACCGTCGACACGATCGACGAGTACCGTTTCTTGAAAGAGCCCCCGAGCGTGCTGCTGACCGGCCGCGCGATCGGCAGCAAGATCGCATCCGGAAAGGCGCGCTTGGTGCGCGGAACCGGCGATCTGCAAGCGTTCGTGCCGGGCGAGATTCTCGTTGCGGACATGACTTCGCCCGATTGGGAACCGGTCATGAAGACCGCCGGCGGCATCGTCACCAACCGCGGCGGGCGCACGTGTCACGCCGCGATCGTCGCGCGTGAGCTCGGGATACCGGCCGTCATCGGCACCGAAAACGCGACCACGGTGCTGACGCTCGGCCAAGAACTCACGCTCTCGTGCGCCCACGGTGAAACCGGAACCGTCTACGGCGGCTTGGTCCCGTTCGAGGTCCAGCACGTCAAGGTCGGCAACCTCCCGCCGGCGCCCACCAAAGTGATGCTGACGATCGGCGATCCGGAGATCGCGTTCGCGACGAGTTTCATCCCCAACGACGGCGTGGGCTTGGCGCGAATGGAGTTCATCGTCTCCAACGACATCAAGATTCACCCGATGGCGTTGGTCCATCCCGAACGTATCACCGACCCGGCCGTGCGCGACCGGATTCTCGCTCTGACCAAATCGTTCGCCAAGCCGTCGGATTATTTCGTGCAAAAACTCTCCGAAGGGGTCGGCACGATCGCCGCGGCGTTCTATCCCAAACCGGTCATCGTGCGGATGTCCGATTTCAAGACGAACGAATATGCCGCGCTGCTCGGCGGCGATGCGTTCGAACCGACTGAATCGAATCCGATGCTCGGGTTGCGCGGCGCGTCGCGCTATACCCATCCGCTCTACGCCGAGGGCTTCGCGCTGGAGTGCGCGGCGATGCAACGCGTTCGGGCGGAGATGGGGTTCACGAACGTCATCCTGATGATCCCGTTCTGCCGCCGGGTCGACGAGGCCAAACGCGTCATCGACCGCATGGCCGAACTCGGCCTGCGCCGTGGAGAGAACGGCCTCGAAATCTACGTGATGTGCGAGATCCCGAACAACGTGATCCAGATCGACGCCTTCGCCCAGTACTTCGACGGCTTCTCGATCGGCTCGAACGATCTCACCCAACTCACGCTCGGCGTCGACCGTGACTCCGATCTCGTCGCCTTCGACTACGACGAGCGCGATCCGGGCATGCTCGAGATGCTGCGACTCGCCATCCTCGGTTCGAAACGCAACCACCGTCACGTCGGCATCTGCGGTCAGGCGCCGTCCGATTATCCGGATATGGCGGCATATCTCGTGGGGCTCGGGATCGATTCGATCAGCCTCAACCCGGATACCGTCGTCAAGACGCGTCTGCAGCTGGCGAAGTAAACGGCGATGCCAGTAACTTCGATTGCAACCGTGACCTTGAACCCCGCGCTGGACGAGGGGATCGCGGTCGGCGAATTGGTGCTGGGCGACACGAATCGCTGCACGCTCGACGGTCTCGATCCCGGCGGGAAGGGCATCAACGCGAGCCGCGTGATCCATCGGCTGGGCCGGCCGACCGTCGCTTACGGTTTCGCCGGCGGCGCCACGGGCGGGGTGCTGCGCGAACGCTTGCAGGCCGAGGGTTTGCTGCTGCAGTTCGACGAGGTTGCCGAATCGACGCGGCTCAACATCATGGTGTATGAACGCGACCGGCCACGCCGAACGCGACTGTACCTTCCGGGAGCATCGGTCACGCTGGCGCAGGCGGAAACGTTGCGTAAGCGCCTGGAAGGACTCGAACCGGGCAGCCTGGTCGTTTTCGGCGGTAGCCTTCCGCCCGGACTCCCGGCGACGGTCTATTACGAGTTCGTGTCGGCTCTGCAAGCGCGCGGCATCCGCTCGATCGTCGATACTTCGGGCATCGCGCTGAAAGCCGTGCTCGACGCGAAGCCGCTCCTCGTCAAGCCCGACGTCGAAGAAGCCGAAGCCCTTTTGGGCCGGCGGCTGCCCGACGATGCGACGGCGTTGAGCGCCGCGGAAGAAATTCGCCGGCTCGGGCCGCAGTACGTCGTGATCTCGCAAGGCGCGGACGGCGCGGTTGGCGCGGGCCCCGAGGGAGCCTGGAAGGTCGTCCCGCCGTCGATCAACGCTTGCAGCACCGTCGGTTCCGGCGACTCCATGGTCGCGGGTTTGGCGATTGCGCTGAACGAGGGCACCGGCTTCGTCGAAGGCTTGCGACTCGGGACGGCATGCGGTGCCGCCACGGCGCTGGTCACGGGAACGCAACTCTGCGACGCGCAGCAGGTGCAGCGGCTTCTGCCCGAGGTCGCCGTGCGCACCCTCGCCAGTGCTGGAACGGCGTGAAGCCGACCGATCTGACGCCGATCATCGACTTGATCGCCCAGCCGGGGACCGGCCCGGTGCGCGAGCGCCGGCCGGTGTACGTCGATCTGTTGCCGCCGTGCAATCACGCGTGCCCGGCCGGTGAGAACATCCAAGCGTGGCTGGCCGAAGCGCGCGCCGGCCGCTATCGCGAGGCGTGGCAGATCTTGGTTGCGGACAACCCGCTGCCGGCGGTGCACGGGCGCGTCTGCTACCATCCGTGTGAATCGGACTGCAACCGCGAACGGCTCGATAGCGCCGTTTCCATTCACGCTGTCGAGCGTTTTCTCGGCGACCTGGCCGTTCGCGAAAACTGGCCGTTGCCGCCGGCCGCGCCGTCCTCAGGGAAGCGCGTGCTGATCGTCGGCGCAGGCCCGAGCGGGCTTTCGGCCGGTTATCACTTGGCCCGTCTCGGGCACGCGGTCGAGATCCACGACGCGGGTCCGTTGCCCGGCGGCATGATGCATTTCGGCATCCCGGCCTACCGGTTGCCGCGCGAGGAACTCATGCTCGAGGTGCGGCGCATCGAGGCGATGGGTGTCAAGCTCGTTCTCAATCATACGGTCGACGATCTCGTCGCCGAAAAAGATGCCGGACGTTTCGATGCGGTGTTTGCTGCTGTCGGCGCCGACGTCGCCAGACACATCGACATCCCGGTGCGCGACGCGGCCCACGTCGTCGATGCGGTGTCGTTTCTGCACGGCGTGAGCAGCGGCGAACGCCCCAGCCTCGGCCGGCGCGTGGTGGTGTACGGCGGCGGCAACACCGCGATGGATGCCGCGCGCACCGCCAAACGTTTGGGCGCGGAAGAGACGCTGGTCGTGTACCATCGCGACCGCGCGCATATGGCGGCCCGTGCCTTCGAAGCCGACGAAGCGCTCGAAGAGGGCATCAAGATCAAGTGGCTGACGAGCATCAAAGAAATCGCCGGTTCGTCGTTGACCGTCGAGATCGTCGAACTCGGCCCGGACGGCGCGCCGCAACCGACGGGGCGCTTCGAAACGCTCGAGGCGGACGCCGTCGTGCTCGCGCTCGGGCAGCAAACCGACAGCGGTTTCCTGCGGAAGATTCCGGGCATCGAATGCGCGCCGGACGGCACGGTTGCCGTCGGGCCGAACATGATGACCGGTCACGCCGGAATCTTCGCCGGCGGAGACATGGTG
>JBEKXE010000014.1:0-43466 GCA_049512335.1 Candidatus Lustribacter sp. | reverse complement strand
GTATTTGATCTGCGCCGGAAGCGGCGTCGCACTCTCCGCGTAGGCGACGGTCATCCCGCCCGGTGCTTCGGCAATGACCAGCGGCCGGCCAAAGAGCGCCGTGGCAAACGGTCCGGTGAGGCGGACCGTTTCCACCTCGGCGACCGCGTGCCAATCGTCCCATAGCACGGTTTCTACGCCTTCGTCGCGCATCTTACGTAGGATATCGTCGACCTCGCAGCGGCGCAAGTCCATCGTTCGGTGGATAGTATTCCGCCACGCGATCGGCTACGCTCGCACGAGTACGTTTGTTGAAAGAGGGCTGATATGGCGGTATCGGAAGCCTCCGATGCCTCGATCGTCGACCTGGGCGTTCCGGAAGCGCATCGCACGATGGCGATCGAGAAGGTCTTCTGGAGTCACTTCTCGCCCAATTTCAACGCGCCGACGTGGATGATCGGTCTGCTGATCGCAGCAGCCGGGCTCGATCTATGGTGGGGACTGCTCGCCATCATCGCAGGGAACGTCATCGGCGTGTTGCCGACGGCGTTTTCCGCCATGATGGGCCCGGCGACCGGTCTCACGCAGATCGAGAATTCCCGGTTTGCCTTCGGCCGTGCCGGAACGCGTTTGCCGGCGTCTATCAACTACGTGATGTGTGTCGGCTGGGTTGCGGTGGGCAACGTCCCCGCGACGCTTGCCGTGATTGCGATGTTCGCGCTCGCCGGCATTGCGATTCCGTTTTGGCTGGCACTGGCGGCGCTCGCCGGAGCCGTCCTGATCGCCAGCGTTTACGGCCACCACGTCGTTCAACTGTTGCAGAAGTTCGTCGGGTATGTGCTGGTCGTTGCTTTCGGGATCATCGTCGTCGCGGCGTTCATGCGCGGCGGCGTCACCTCCCAGGCGCACCACGCGTTCTCGCTTGCGGCATTTCTGCTCGGGTTCTCCGTCGTCGCTGCCAACACGCTCTCGTGGGCGCCGTACTCGTCGGATTATACGCGCTATGTCGCCAAATCCACCTCACCGGCGAAGGTCTTCTGGCTCGTCTTTGTCGGCCTGGCAGGATCGAGCCTTGCGATGGAGCTCTTCGGCTTCGTCACCACGACCGGGATCATCGATACGACGCCCGCCGCATTTATTGCCGACGTTGCAAGATTGAGCGGAGCCCTCGCGCCGGTCGTCCTGCTCGTGATCTCGATCGGAGCGCTCGCGGGGAGCACGATCAACACGACGACGGCATCCTACAGCCTGATCTCGGCCGGTGTGAAGATTCCTCGGCCGGTATCGGCAGTCGTGGCGAGCCTGCTCGCGTATGCGCTTGCGGTGATCGGCGAGGGCAGCTTTACCGGACTCTATACGAATTATTTGATTTTGCTCTTGTATTGGATATCGCCCTGGATCGGCATCGTGCTCGCGGATTGGTTTCTCATCCCGCACACGGAACGCTTTGCGGAACGGGGTTGGCGCTTCGGCGCGACGATCTTCGCAGTCGTCACCCCCGTGACGATCCTCTTGTTCTCGTCGACCGACGTGTACACGGGCCCGATCGCAAAGCTTCTGGGCGGGATCGACGTGGGCTATTTCGTCGGTTTCTTTGTGGCCGGACTCGCCTACGTTGCCGCGCAGCGCATTTCGCGTTTAGGGGTGCGCGAAGAGCAAGAGCCCGCCCCGCAAGCCGAGCCGGCGTAAGGGCGATGCCGGCGCTCCTTCGAGCGGACCTCGTCCTTCCGATGACGAGCGACGAGCGAGTGATCGTCGACGGTGCCGTGCTGGTCGACGACCGGGGCCGAATCGCCGACGTTGGCGACGGAGCAGACCTGGAGCGCGGCCATCCCGGCATCCCCGTGCGCCGGCTGCGCGATCGCCTGCTGATGCCGGGCCTCGTCAACGCGCACGCCCACTCGGGACTGCTGCGCGGGACTGCTGAGGGACTGCCGGTTTGGGAGTGGCTGCAGCGCTACATCGATCCGATGCATCGCGTGCTCAACGCGGCCGAGGCCGAAGCGGCATCGAGGCTCTGTTACGCGGAAGCCCTCCTCTCGGGCACGACGACGATCGTCGACATGTGGCGTTTCATGGACGGCAGCGCACGGGCAGCGCGCGATCTCGGTATTCGTGCCGTCCTCGTGCCCTACGTCGCCGAGCATCCCGATCACGACTACTTCGAAACGTTGGCGGGGAACGAGCAGCTGATCCGCGATTGGCATGGCGGCGCCGGCGGGCGGATCAACGTTTGGGTTGGGCTCGAGCATCTGTTTTACGCCGTTCCCGAAGCGTGGGCGCGGGCGGCGGCGATGAGCCGCAACTATGGGGTCGGGTTGCATACGCACAGCAACGAAAGCCGGTTCGACGTTGAGGAGTCGCTGCGTCGATACGGCATTCGTCCGATCCAGGCCCTCGAACGGGCCGGCCTGCTCGACGTTCCGCGGGTTCTGCTCGCCCATTGCGTTTGGCTGTCGGAGGAGGAGATCGCGCTCATCGCCGAGCGCGGTGTCGGTGTTGCCCACAATCCGGTGAGTAACATGAAGCTCGCCAGCGGTGCGGCACCGGTTGAAGCACTGCTCGCGGCCGGCGTGACGGTCGGCCTCGGAACCGACGGCGAGAAGGAGAACAACAATCTCGACGTCTTCGAAGAGATGAAGACGGCCTCGCTGCTGGCAAAACTTTCGCGCCTCGACGCCTCGGCACTCGATGCCTGGGCGGTCTGTCGGATGGCCACCATCTCGGGTGCGCGCGCGCTGGGTCTCGATGCCGAGATTGGGAGCCTCGAGGTTGGGAAAGCGGCCGACATCATTGCCGTGCGCACCGATACGCCGCGCATGACACCGCTCCTCACCGGTACGTATCTCAACCTGCACCACAATCTCGTTCACGCCGTTCAGGGCGGCGACGTCGACCTGACGATGGTGGCCGGGAACCTTGTCGTCGACGGCGGCCAACTGATGAGTGCGGACTTGCGCGCCCTCATCGATCGGGTCAACGCGCTCGTTCCCGGACTGTTCGCGCGCCGCGAGCAGTGGCTGGCCGGCCATGCCAAGCCCGTGAACGAGCTCAGCGCGCAGCGCTAGGCGAGGTTGTAGGTCTTCCGATACATCTCGGCGAGATGCTCGCCGACGGAACACTCCGGGTAGCGCGGGGAGCCGTCGGTCGGGAGACACGTCGGCACGCATTTGACGGTGTAGTAGTATTCGGGATCCAGAAACGCCGGCACGGAGTAACGGTCGCGGCCGCTCGTGTTGCTGACCACGCGATGCATCGTCGAACGGTAGAGGTCGTTCGTCAAACGAGGAATCATCTCGCCGAGATTCACGACGAATGTTCCCGGCATCGGGGTCGCCGAGATCCACTCACCGTCCGGTGCGCGCACCTCGAGCCCGCCAATGTCGTCTTGCAGCAGCATCGTCAACATGCCCCAGTCGGTATGGGCACCGGCGCCGAGGTTCTGCGCCGCGGTTGCGGCCGACTGCGGGGGGTAGTGCAGCAACCGGCAGTAGGCGATCGGCTCCTCGAGAGATGCCGCGAAATAGTCCTCGGGCAACTCGAGCGACAGCGCGAGACACGCGATGAGGTGGCGGCCCAGATCGGTCATCCGTGCGCTATACGCGTTCATACGCTGTTTGAAATCGTGGGGGTGGCGCGGCCACTGGTTCGGGCCGGTGTTGGGTACGCCCGCCCGAACGTAGCGGTGATCGGGTCCGAGATCCGGACCCATGATGAAGCCCTCTTTGAGGTCGGGCGATTTGCCTTCCTCGAGCGTTTGCACGGCGAGCGGCTCGTAACCACGGAAACAGGACGATTGCTTGACGTCGATCTCGAGCTTTTCGGACATCTCCAAGGCGAAGAACTCATGCGCGAGCTCCAGCTGCGCCGCGGTCATCGCGGCCGGAATGCCGTGATTCTTCACGTAGAAGAACCCGATGTCGCGACTCGCGGCGTGGATCTCGGCTGCGACCGCCTTGCGTTCGGCGAGGTTGCTCGAAAAGCTGCCCGCGAGATCGATCACCGGGATGCGCTGCGTTGCGGGTACGTGATCGATCATCTGACGAGCGTATGGCTCCTGCCGACTGCTGTCAACTCCACCGTTCGGGGGAGGTGCACGCCGCTGGTGTTCACCTCAACCAATGACTGGGGCGTTTGGCTAGCGGAATGTCCACAGGGCGGACCCGCGCCGCTACGGCAGCAACGACTATGCCGAAACATGACGTCACCATGACGCGGCGCGCGGTGATCGCGGGAGCAACGAGCGCCCTCGTTGCTGCCGGCAGTCGGATCCGGCCCGCCCGCGCGGCCACGAAGGTCCGTTTCTTGACCAACTGGTTTGCCGAAGCCGAACACGGCGGCTTCTATCAGGCCAAAGCGACCGGATTGTACGAGAAAGCCGGCCTGGACGTCGACATACAGATGGGCGGCCCACAGGTCAACGGGATACAACTGCTGGGCGGCGGCGACGCCGACATCATCGTGAGCTACGACATCGAGTGCCTCGACAGCGTGGCCAAAGGCCTGCCGGCCGTCGCGATCGGCGCGATCAACCAGTTCGATCTGCAAGGGATCATGACGCATACCGACGTGCCGTCGCTGGCCGCGCTCAAGGGGCGCAAGATTTTGGTCAGCAGCACGGCTTACTCGACGTTCTGGCCGTGGCTGAAGCTCAAATATGGGTTCACCGACGACCAAGCCGGCACGTACACGTTCAACCTGCAACCGTTCTACATCGATCCGACGCTCTCGCAGCAAGGCTACATCACGGCCGAGCCGTTCGAAGCGCAGAAGCACGGCGTCAAGACGAAGTTTTTCCTGTTCGCCGACCAGGGCTACCCGCCATACAGCACGACGCTCGTGACCACGCGCCCTTACATGGAGAAGAATCCGGAAGTTGTTGCGGCGTTCGTCAAGGCGACGATGCAAGGCTGGAAGACCTATCTCGAGAACCCGGCGCCGGGAAACGTCCTAATCAAGGTCGCTAACCCCAAACAAGGTGACGATCAAATCGCTTACAGCATCGGGCGCTTCAAGGCTATCAAGTGCGTTACCGGCGGCGACGCCGCCACGCACGGGATCGGGATCATGACCGACGCGCGCTGGCAGAGGACGCGCGACTTCATGGTCGGCACGCATATGCTCTCGGCCGACGTGCCGTGGAAGACCGCCTATACGACCCGGTTCGTGCGGGGGCTCAACATCATCGCGTGATCGACGTGATCGAGGCGTCGGGCCCGGCGGTCGTGGAGCTGCGCGGCGCTGACAAGGTCTTCGCCAACGGAATGCGCGGTCTCGCACCGATCGATTTGACCGTGCACTCCGGCGAATTCGTCACGCTGATCGGGCCGTCCGGCTGCGGTAAGAGCACGCTGCTCAAGCTGATCGCGAACCTCATCACGCCGACGAGCGGACGACTCGGCTGGTGGGGCGAGGATTTCGGCCAAGTCGGTCAAGCCGGCCACCAAATGGGCTTCGTTTTTCAGGAGCCGACGCTGATGCCGTGGTCGCGGGTCGCGACCAACGTGCGCCTCCCGCTCGACCTGGCCGGGGTGACGCGGGCGGAAGCAGCGCCGCGAGTCGATGCGGCACTGGCGCAAGTTGATCTCACCGCCTTCCGGCGCCACTACCCGCGTCAGCTTTCCGGCGGCATGCGCATGCGGGTGTCGATCGCGCGCGCGCTCGTGACCGACCCCGATCTGCTGCTGATGGACGAACCGTTCGGTGCGCTCGACGAGTTCACGCGCAACAAACTCGACGACGATTTGCTGCGCCTGTCGTTCCAGCGGCGGCTGACGACGGTCTTCGTGACGCACTCGCTCTACGAAGCGGTCTTCCTTTCCACCCGGGTGATCGTGATGGCGTCGAATCCCGGCCGGGTGTTCGCCGAGTTCCGCGTCGATGAACCCGAACCGCGCGGCGACGACTTTCGCACGAGCGTGCGTTTTGCCGAGCTGTCGAGCCGGCTTTCGAAGATCTTGCACGAAGCGTCGCTCGCCAGCGGACGGCTACCGTGAACCGCACGATGGCGCCGATTGCCGTTGGCGCTTTAATCCTCGCGCTGTGGGAGGGCGCCTGCCGCTTCTGGCACGTGCCTGCGTATCTCTTTCCGATGCCCAGTGCGATCGTGGCGGCGCTCGTGCACAATTGGCCGGTGCTGCTGCGCGCGCTCGGCACTACGATGTTAATCACGCTCCAAGCTTTCGTCATCGCGGTTGTCCTCGGGACGCTGATCGCGTTCGTCTTCGTGCAGAACAAGGCGATCGAAGCGAGCCTCTTTCCCTACGCGGTGCTGCTGCAGGTGACACCGGTCGTGGCGGTCGCACCGCTGATCATCATTCTGGTGAAAAACACCGCGCTCTCGCTGACGATCTGCGCCGCGGTCGTCGCGATCTTTCCGGTCATCTCGAACACGACGATCGGTTTGCACAGCGTCGATCCCGGCTTGCTCAGCTACTTCCGCATGAACAAGGCCACGCGGCTGGCCACGCTGCTGCGATTGCGCATCCCCTCGGCGCTGCCGTTCTTCCTGGCCGGCTTGCGCATCGCCAGCGGCCTGGCGCTGATCGGCGCGGTCGTGGCCGAGTTCGTCGCCGGGACCGGCGGACAGAGTGCGGGACTCGCTTACCAGATCCTCCAAGCCGGATTTCAGCTCGACATCCCGCTGATGTTCGCGGCCTTGTTCCTGATCGCCGTCAGCGGTGTGCTGCTCTACCTGTTGATGGTCGGGCTCAACAAAGCGCTGCTCGGCCACTGGCACGAGAGCGCGCTGGCGGAGGAACGCTGATGCGCCGGCGGTCGATATGGGTAGAGAGGTGGTCAGGCGCGAAAAAATGCTGCCTGCTCGCTGCCTGACGAAGCGGGCTTAAGGTCGGCGGTGCTGCGCGCGTTCGGTAACGTTCCATTATCGGACGCCGTCACAAAAAGCCGCAGTCCGTGAAAGCGCGAGTCGAGGAGCCGAAGCCGGTGCCACGGAAGTCGGGCCGCCGGAGGGTGTGCCGCCAACGCGCCGGCGTCGTGCTC
The DNA here is from genome assembly GCA_049512335.1 of Candidatus Lustribacter sp. Classification (GTDB taxonomy): domain Bacteria; phylum Vulcanimicrobiota; class Vulcanimicrobiia; order Vulcanimicrobiales; family Vulcanimicrobiaceae; genus Lustribacter. Next base: position 36,485 of record JBEKXE010000014.1, on the reverse strand, counting down.
CGCTTCATGCTGGAAGAAGGCCGAAACTACCAGCGCTCACTCTCCCAATCCGACACGCAAGTGCAGCAGGTCAACGCCCCGCTTTCAGTCGACAGCCTTACCCTGCTCGTAAACCAACGCCTTGAACGAGAAGGCGACCTCGCCCGCGCATCCCAAGACGACATCCGAACCGCTATCGCGGTCACAGCCTCGCCACTCGTCGGCGCCGTCCACCAAACAGAAGAAGCGGTAACGATCGTAAGCCGTTGGCCTCCACGGCTGTAAGTGAGGGACCCAAACGTCTCGCGCCGAACCATGCGTTTAAGATGAATCGCCCCGGCATGCTTACGGCTTCCGGTGCATTTGCGGCGATGCAATTGCTCCCGCCGGCGGCGCGCGCTGCCGTATCGATGAACGTTGGTGTCGGGCCCGATGAGGATTTTGCCGAGGGGTACTACGCCGCCGATGCCAATTTTTTCCAGCAAGCCGGCATTCAGGCGTCCCTGACGGAGATGGCAAGCGGTGCGGCTCTGTCCGCTGCGGCGGTTTCCGGCGCGCTTGACGTCGCGACCACCAACATGGGCTCGATCATCACCGCGTACGGGCATAGCGTTCCGCTACAAATCGTAGCCCCCGGAGCGATCTATTCCAACACCGAGTTGACTGCGGCGTTGATCGTAGCAAAAGACTCGCCGATCCGTTCGGCAGCCGACCTCCGCGGCAAGACCGTCGCCGTCAGTACGCTCAATACGCTGTATCATACGTCGGTCCGCAACTGGATCGACAAGAACGGCGGGACGTCGGCCGATGTTCGATTCGTCGAATTGCCGCTTTCATCGCACCTGCCATCGCTCATTGCCGGCCGCATCGATGCGGCCGCATCTGTGGAACCGTGGCTCTCTCAGGCAAAGAGCCAGACGCGCGTTCTCGGCGATCCGTACAGCAGCGTCGCAAATCGCTTCATGATCAGCTGTTGGGTCGCAAGCACGTCCTGGTGCGGAGCGAATCGCTCGACGCTCGAGACGTTTCGCGCGGTCATGCGCAAGACTGCAGTTTGGGCGAACCAGAATCCACGGCAAACGGGAGCGATTCTGCAGAAGTATTACAAAATCGATCCGGCAATCGTGGCAGCGATACCGCGTACCGAAATGGGCGTCAATCTCGATCCCAAATTGGTCCAGCCTGTCATCGACATGATGGTCCGCTACGCGCTGGTACCGGCCGAGTTCGACGCTGGTAATCTCTTCGCAAAGGGTTAGGTTGCTGACGGGGCGCGCCGCAGACCGGCGGCCGCCAGCCGCGGCAGTACCTCGTCGCGAAAGTACGGTAACTCGTCGAGGTAGTTGACGAACGACATCGCAAGGCCGTCGAAGCCGGCTCGACTGATATCGGCGAGAGCGCGCGCAACGCGGTCGGGATCGCCGATGATCGGGAAGCCCTGCACATGTTGGCGTTTACGCGCCTCGAACTCGGGTGAGCCGTCGTCCTTCACGCCGAAAATCTCCAGCTGCCCTTCGACCGCGCCCCAATCGGCGTTCTCGATCGATGCGTAGCGGTAGTACTCGTATGCCTCCGCCTGAGTCGGCCGGCAATAGATCTCGGCCCGGCTGAACACGCCGATCTCCCGCCCGACCGCCGCTGCCCGGTCGCGAACGCTCTCGGCCGTCGCGACGGCGCGTGGTAGATCCGGTTCCATGGAACCCGTCCGGTCGTCGAACGTGGAGGTGCGGATACCGGTGAAATACGCGTCACAGTTCGCGACGGCAAACGCTTGACCGCTCGGCGAGGCGCCGGCGTTCATGATCAGCGGCTCGACACCGCCGTACGGCTTCGGCTTCCCGCGCAGCCCCTTGAGGTGAAACACGTCGCCGCCGAAATCGACATCCTCCGTGTCGCTCCACAAGAGCCGCAACACCCGCAGCCATTCCGCACCGTGCGCGTATCGGTCGGCGTGACCCTTGATGTCGATACCGAACATCTCAAACTCGTCCTCGTTCCAGCCGCAGACGAGGTTGAGCCCGAAGCGTCCCTGTCCGATGTGGTCGGCAGTCACGATCTGCTTAGCGGCAATGATCGGGTGGAACAAGGGCGCGTGTACGGTGCCGAACACCGTGATGCGTTTCGTCGCCTGGAGCAAGCCCGACGCCCAGGTTAGCGTCTCGAACGACGTTCCTTGGTAATCGGTCGAACCGCCGTAGCCTTTCCAGCGGCCGATCGGCAGCATGAAGTCGATCCCCGCCTCATCGGCAGCCGTCGCCAGCGCGAGATTGTCGTACCAGGACGCCGTCCAGCGTTCCGGAACCGTCGTCGCCGTGCGCCCCGACGAGCAGTTCGCCGCGAACATGCCGAGCTTGAGCCGGTTGCCATAGTGCATCGTCATCCTGCTGGCGCGAGCACTCGTTGTCATCAAGCGCCCGCCGCAATGATCTCGGCGCTGGTGACCGGGCGCGAGGTGAGCTTTGCCTTGGCGGCGACCGAAAGCACCGGATCGAGCAGTGCCGGGTTAAGCGACTCGGCGTAGGTGCAGCGCGTCATGTGCGACGCGACGTCCGCTGCAATTTTCGAGTACTTCGCGAGGATCTTGCCGGACTGCTCGTGGTTTGCGTTGCCCCAGCGCGCGACGTCGTACGTGGCCTTCGCGTAGCGCGCGGCGGTCGAGGCGTTCGCGGAGAGCCATGACCGCGTGCTGAACCATCCGCTGATGTAGAATCGCGGCCCGAACGCGTCGTAAATCTTCCCGAAGGAGCGCACCTGACCGGCTAAGATCGCCGCGGTGAGCGACGGCTCGGAAAGCACGGCGGCTTGAACGGTGCCACGCTGCAACGCCGGTCCCATCTCGGCAAACGGCATCTCGATCATCTTCACTTTCGAGACGTCGGCGCCACCCTGCGTGAGAAAGGTCTCGGCGGCAAGCTGCGTGAGATCCTTCAACGTCGAGTTGGCGACGACCATGCCCTCGAGATCGCGCGCGGTGTGAAGCGGCGAGGCTTTGGCGACCACGAGCAGCGTGGTCGGCGCGGCCGACGAATACAAACCACCGCCCGCAAAATAGGCAAATGGGATGCCGTTCGCAATGGCGTTTGCGATCTGCACCGGATTCGTCACGCCGAGGTCGAGTGCGCCCGACGCGACGCCGGCAGCGACCGCGGCACCGTTCGCGAAGGTGGAGATCGTCACGTCGAGCCCCGCTTTCGCGAAGATCCCGGTGTCGACACCGTAGTAGGCCTCGGCATAGGTGTCGTTCGCGGTTGCGCCGACGCGGAGTGGTGTCGGCACGGCAGGCGAAGCGGTTTGCGCGCCGGCGACGCCCGTCGTCAACGACATCAAGGGTAGAGCAGCCAAGAACGTCGACCGGTTCAGTTGCACAACGCTTCCTCCTTCGCTTTGTCCGTCGCCGCGGTTACGCACGTGGTGCTCCTTCATCGATCCGGTCGCTTTTGCCCAGTGAGGGAAACTTGAGCGCCCAGGTAGCGACGACACCGAGCGTCGCGAGGCCACCGAGTGCAACGCCCAGCACCGGGCCGAAGATCTGAGCGGCGACGCCGGATTCGAATGAGCCGAGGTACGAAGAGGCCAGGACGAACACGCTTTCGATCGACGCGACCCGGCCGCGCATCTCGTCCGGGGTATTGAACGCGACGAGGCCGCGGCGAATCACGACGCTGATCATGTCGAATCCCCCCGACAAAGCGAGCGCGGCCATCGACAGAAAGACGTTGCGCGAGTAGGCGAAAGCGATCATCGAGATGCCGTAGCCGGCAACGGCCAAGAGCATCGTGCGCCCGACGGTACGGCGGGGCGGATGACGCGTCAAGTAGATCGCGGTCAGCGAGGCACCGATGGCCGTCGAGCTGCGCAGCAAACCGAATACGAAACCACCGGCGTTGAGGATCTGCACGGCGTAGACCGGCAAGAGTGCGGTTGCGCCGCCGAAGAGCACGGCGAAGAGGTCGAGCGAGATCGCGCCCAAGACGATCGGCCGCGAGCGCATGAAACGAACGCCGCCGAGTGCCGACGATGCGCTCACGACGTTGCCAGTGCGAACGGTGGGCCGTACGTGCAGCAGCGAGAACCCGATGACGGCACCGAAGATCAAGCAACCCGTGATCGTGAACGACAGCGACTCGGAAAAACTGACGATGAAGCCGGCCAGCGCCGGTGCCGCGATCGAAACGACTTCGCGTGCCGAATTGTAGGCGGCTTGTACCCGCATGTACGCGCCGGGCTCGACGAGGTTGACGAGGATCGTCCGTTCGGCAGGCGACCCGAATGCGCGCGCGATGCCCTGACAGAACAGCACGCCGAGCATCAGCGAAACGCTCTTGATGTGGATGAATTGCAGACCGCCCAGCGTGAACGCGCACAGCATGGATGCGACCGCAGCAGCGACCATGATGTTCTTGCGATTGAACTTGTCGATGGCCGGTCCGGCGACGAACACCAGCAAGAGCGAGGGGATGAATTGCACGAGGCCCACGAGCCCGAGGTCCAGCGGCTGATGGCGGATACTGTAGATGGTCCATCCAACGCTGACCGAGAGAAATCCGCTCCCGGCTTCGCTCATCAAGAAGCCGAAGAAGTATTTGGCGACGTTACGCCGGCCTACCGCCGCGTCGTCGCTAATTGGACACCATGACGGGTTTTACGACGCAAAGCGTACCGATGCCCGTTACGCGCGAAGAAGCTTACGCGCGGAAGATCATCTCGCTGGCCGGAAAACTCGGGAAGCCGCCGTATTTGGCAGCGACATCGATCATGGGCTGGACGAGTGCGGGCGTGAGTGCGGCGCCGTAGTGCGCACGCACCGACGCGTTGACGACGTCCGGCGCCACGCGGGCGACCCGTTCCAAGATCAGCGCGGTTTGATCGGTGTTGGCGTTCGCCCAGTCAGCCGCTTTGGCCAACGCGGCTTGAAACTTGCGAATCTCGTCGGCGTGAGCCCGCGCGTACGGGACCGTTGTGAAGTGGGCGCTCGAGACGAAGGTCGGCGCGATGGCGGCCATCGAGTTGGCGACGGCGTGCGCGACCTTCTTGGTTGCGGAAACGAACGGTTCCGGAACGAAGGCGCCGTCGATCCGGCCGTCCTGTAACGCGACCCCGATCTGCGCGCCGGCGAACTGGACGAACTTCACCGTCTTCGAATCGCCGCCGTTCTTGTCGATCCAGTTCTGCGTGCCGTATTGCGCGAAGCCGTTGAGCCCAACCACCGCGACCGTCTTGCCGTTGAAGTCGGCACCGGTCTTGGCATTGAGGTCGTTACGCGCGAAGAGCAATCCGGTCGCCGCGGTGGGCGTTTGCACCCCGCCGGCCGCGATCAACGTGATCGGAATTCCCTTTTTGTACGCCAGGATCAGCGATACCGCCTCGGAGCAGCCGATGTCGACCGCGCCGCCCGCAATTGCCAGCGTCACGGCTTCGCCGTTCGCCATCGCTTGAAGATCGACGGTCAGACCGGCGTTCTTGAAATAGTTCTGATCGTTGGCGTAAAACATCAAAGCCGTTGCGTCGAGCGCCGGTGCGGCCAGGCGCATCGTGTCGTCGGCGCGCGCGGGATGAACGGTCAACGCGCTTATGGACGCGGCCGCGCCGACGAGTCCCAGTGCCGTGCGTCGATTCATGACGCGTTCCTTCTCCTTTGGAGGAGCCGTGGCCCGCGACCCCGGACACGCCAACGTGAAGACGACGCTCCAACCGGTCTCGAGCCGCGCCTCGATGGGCAACGACAATACCCTAAAAATCGGCTATTTCGGACAGAACTGCTCCTCCGGGCGCTATATCACGCTCGCCAAGGAACGCTGGTCGGCTAGCTGGGACGACAACCTGCGCGCCTCGCAACTCGCCGACGAGGCAGGGATGGATTTTCTGCTGCCGATCGGGCGCTGGAAAGGTTACGGCGGCGCGACGGATTACGCCGGGACATCGTTCGAAACGATCACCTGGGCTACCGGCTTGCTCGCTGCGACGAAGCGGATCAACGTGTTCGGTACCGTGCACGTGCCGTTGTTTCATCCGGTCATTGCGGCCAAACAAATGGTGACGGCCGATCAGGTCGGCCACGGCCGGTTCGGTCTCAACATCGTGGCCGGCTGGAACGAAGACGAGTTCAGCATGTTCGGGATAGAGCAAAAAGATCACAGCGGCCGTTACGAGCAGGCGCAGGAGTGGATTGATGCCCTCAAGCGCACGTGGGCCGAGAACGACTTCGATTTCGAGGGTGAGTTCTATCATCTCCACGGCGTCCGCGCCAAACCCAAACCGTATGGGGACACGAACCCGCTGATCATGAACGCGGCGATCTCCGAGGCCGGCCGGGCGTTCGCGCTGCGCAACTGCGATGCGCTCTTCACCGCCGCGAGCTACGGCTTCGATGAGGACTCGCTCGCCCGGGCTACGAACGAGGTGGCGGCGCTCAAACAAGCCGCAAACGACGTCGGCCGGCAGATTCAAGTCTACACGAACGGCACCGTGCTCTGCCGCGCCACCCGCAAAGAAGCCGAGGAATACCACCACTACCTGTGCGTCGAGCAAGCCGATTGGGAAGCCGTCGACAACATGCTGCGCATGCGCGGCCGCCTGAAGGACGTGAAGACGACGGAGGAGCGCGACGCGCTGCGCACCCGCTACGCGACGACCAGCGGCGGCTTCGCGTGCATCGGGAGCCCGGACGAAATTGCCGAACAGCTCGCACTGATCAGCAGCATCGGTTTCACCGGCATCGGGATGACGAGCCCGCACTACGCCGACGAGGTGCACTGGTACAACGACGAGATCTTCCCGCGGCTCGAAGCAAAGGGGCTGCGCAGTGCGCGATAAGTACGCGATCGTCGGGACCGCGACGAGCGACCTGGGCCGCACCGGAAAGGACTCGCTCTACCTGCTCGAGCAGGCCATGCGGCGCGCCATCGACGACGCGGGGCTGAAGGTCAGCGACATCGACGGCATCGTGTCGCGCGGCGCCGACGACATTTACACCCACCACCAGCGCATCGGCGCGCGGCTCGGCATCGACGTGCGCTTCAGCACCTCGCTCGACAACGGCGGCGCGAGCCAGATCCTGGCCGTCGCGCTGGCCTGCATGGCGATCGACGCCGGCCTCGCGACGACCGTGATCACCGGCTACGGCCGCAACAGCTGGACGCGCACGCACGCGACCGAAGGGTCGCGCACGCAGATGGAGCTGGTGCCGGACGATCAGCTCCCCAAGGAGTTCGCGCCGGAGTACGGCTACTTCGGGGCGCCCGGAACGCACGCGCTCGGCGCGCAGCGCCACATGTACGAATTCGGCACGAAGCGCGAGCATTTCGGTCGCGTCGCGATGGCGTTTCGCGAGCACGCGCTGCGCAACCCCAACGCTGTCATGAAGAAGCCGCTCACGATGGATGACTACCTCAACGCGCGCATGGTGGTGGAACCGTACGGCTTGTACGACTGCAGCTTGGTGAGCGACGGCGCGGGCGCCGTGATCGTGACCTCGGTCGAACGTGCGAAGACGCTCAAGCAGCCGCCGGTCGTCATCAAGGGATTCGGCACGTTTAACAACACGCGCGGCTGGCTCGTCGAAGATCACATGATCCGCCTGGCGGCAAAGCAGAGCGGCGAGCAGGCCTATAAGATGGCCGGACTGTCGGCCCAAGATGTGAGCACGGCGCAGATCTACGACTGCTTTACCGGGATGGTCGTCGCGCAGCTCGAGGACTACGGGTTCTGCAAGAAAGGCGAGGGCGGACCATTTGTCGCGTCGGGTGCGCTCGAACTCGGCGGGGCGCTACCGACGAACACCTCGGGCGGTCAGCTCTCCGAGGCCCACGTCGAGGGCATGCTGCAGATCGTGGAAGGCGTGCGGCAATTGCGTCATCAGTACGAGCCCGCCCGGCAGGTGAAGGACGCGCAGATCGCGCTCGTCAGCGGGCACGGCGGCAACACCGTCTGTCACTCGAGCCTGTTGTTGGGACGTGCCTGATGAACGACCGGACGCTTCTACCGCTGCCGCAGCCGTCGATCGAGACGCAGCCGTTCTGGGCCGGGGTCCAAGAACGTAAGCTGCTGATGCCCAAGTGCGACGCCTGCGGAACGATCAGCTTTCCGCCGACGGTCGCCTGCGGCACGTGCGAAAAGACGGCCTTCACGTGGACCGAGATGAGCGGCCACGGCAAGATCTACTCGTTCGTCGTCTATCATCGCGTCTATCATCCGGCGTTCAAGGACAAGGTGCCCTACGTCGTCGCGGTCGTCCAGCTCGACGAGGGGCCGCGCATCATCTCGAATATCGTCAACCTGCCGATCGCCGAGGTGACGTGTGAGATGCCGGTGCGCGTCGTGTATGACGACCAGCGCGACGGCTATCTGATTCCGAAATTCGAGCGGCGTTCGTGAGCGGCGCGCTTGGCGGTGTGACGGTCCTCGAGATCGCGAACTACGTGAGCGGTCCCTACGCGGCAATGCTGCTGGGCGATCTCGGCGCGACCGTGATCAAGATCGAAGGCCCCAACGGCGGCGATCCGTTCCGGGGCTGGGGCAAGGTCGAATACAGCGCGACCTTCGGCTCGCTGAACCGCAACAAGAAGAGCGTCGTGCTCGATCTCAAGAACAACGGCGACGTCGAGATGCTGCGCGGTTTGATCGCCGATGCCGACGTGCTCGTCCAGAACTTTCGTCCCGGCACGCTGGAGCGCAGCGGGCTCGGCTACGATGACGTGCACGAACTCAACCCGCGCCTCGTATACACATCGATCACGGGCTTCGGCAACGAGGGGCCGTATCGCGACTTCCCCGGCTACGATACCGTTGGCCAGGGCATGAGCGGTTTGCTCAGCCTGCTCACGGAGATGGACGATCCGAAGCCGATGGGGATATCGCTCTCGGATCATCTGGCCGGGATCTTCGCCTGCTACGGCGTGCTCGCGGCGCTCCTGGCGCGCGAACGGACGGGCCGCGGTCAGCATGTTGAGACGTCGCTGCTCGAATCCTCGATTGCGTTTCTGGCCGAGAACGCCGCCAACTTTTTCGAAGGCGAGGGCAAACCGCCCAGCCGCGCGACGCGCACGCACCAGGCGCAGGTGTTCACGTTCGTGGCCGCCGACGGCAAGCCGTTCGTCGTGCACCTTTCGTCGCCGCCGAAGTTCTGGGAGGGACTGCTCGCGGCCACCGGCGCCGAGGCAATGGCGACCGACGAACGCTACGCCACGCGGCCCGCACGCACCAAGAACTACGATGCACTGAACGCCGAACTGGGCGCCATCTTCCGCACGAAACCCCGCGACACGTGGCTCGAACTGCTGCGCAAGAACGACGTGCCGTGCGGTCCGCTCAACAACTTTCAGGAAGTCTTCGACGATCCGCAAGTCTTGGAGCTGCGGCTCAAGCGGACGTTGCCGCATCCCAAGCGGGGCTCCGTAACCGTGGTGGGCAGCCCGGTGCGCTTGAGCGACACCCCCGTCACGATCGAGAGCGCTGCGCCCGAACTCGGCGCCGATACCGAACGCTACCTGAGAAAGCGGAGTGAAGCATGAAACGTGCACCGTTCGTCGGCAGCGTCGCTGCCGGCGCAATTTCGCTCGCGGCACGGTCCGTGGGCGCGCAGGACCTCACGACCGTTCGAGTCGGCGTCCTCGGGATCGGTAGCGACGCGCCGAACTACATCGCCGACAGCAAAGGATACTTTCGCGATCACGGGATCAAGATCGAACCGGTCAGGTTCACGTCGAGCGAGGTGATGATGCCGCTGTTATCGTCAACCGGCCTCGACGTCGGCGCGGGTGCGCCGGCGGCAAGTTTGTACAACGCGGTCATTCGCGGCATCGACATACGCGCGGTCGCCGATGCCTCGACCGATCCAAAAGGCTACGGCTGGTCGAAACTTTTGATCCGGGCGGATCTGGTGAAGAGCGGGCGGTTCAAGACGATCAAGGACCTCAAGGGGATGACGATCGCCGGCGCCGCCAAGGCGAGTTCGAGTGCGTGCCAGATGGCGCGGCTCACGGCGATGGCGGGCATTGCCTACAGCGACGTGCAGCGCACCGTGCTCCCGTACTCGCAACACGCGATCGCGCTAGAGAACGGCGCGATCGATGGAGCGCTCACGATCGAGCCGTTCGCGACCCTCGCCGTCGAGAGCGGTGTGGCCGTCGCGATCATGGGGAACGATCAGTTCTATCCGGATCAGGAAGTGTCGTGCGTGCTCTGCTCGGCTACGCTGATCAATTCCCGGCGCGATGTGATCGTGCGCTACCTCGCCGGATTTCTCAAAGGCGTACGGTACTATCGCCAGGCTTTGAAGAACGGCCGGTTCGACGGCCCGATCGGTCAAGAAGTCAGCCAGCTCATCTCGACCCAGACCGGCGTACCACAAGCTCTCGTGATGCGCACGACGCCGACCAGCGCCGACCCGAACGGCCGGCTCAACCTCGCCTCGATGCGCGCCGACCTCGCCTTTTACAAAGCCCAGGGCTTTATCGAAGGCGGCGACATCACGGTCGACCGCGTCGTCGACACATCCCTCGCAACCGAAGCCACCAAACTCATCGGCCTCGCCCGTTGACGGGGCTACTATGGCAACGGAATGCTGCTTTCGGCGGCGAAATCTGGAAAATCGTTCCACTCCCAGGAGGCAGCGGTTATGACACAGGTCAGCAAGCAGCCGGCTCTCAAGCTCAACTTCCTCTCGCACGGGACGCTGGCTTCCAAGGATCTCGATCGTACCCGAAAGTTCTACGAGGAATTCTTCGGCCTTGAAGTCCATCGGACCAGCCCCGTTTCATTGATGGTGCGCCTTGGCGGAAACCATGTGTACGCCGTCGTTCAATCGAAGGGCGTTGAGGAGATGCCGTTCCTCAACCACAACGGGCTGGACGTTGAAACCAAAGAAGAAGTCGACGCCGCGCACCGCATCGCATGCGAGCAAGCCGAAAAGTGGGGGCTGTACAAGATCAGCAAACCCGTCCTCCAGCACGGAACGTACAGCTTTTATTTTTGGGACGCCGATGAGAACTGCTGGGAGATCCTGACGAATCCGCAAGGCGGCTATTCATGGATCTTCGAGATGGGAGACCTCGAAGGTAAGGGTCACATGGATCGCAATTTCGCGCGGCCCGGCGTCGAGCGGTAAGCGCACGGGTCAGTGCAGCTCGTTACGCTGGCCGCGGAACGCGGGGCCGGCGTCGTCATCGGCGAGGAGATCCTCGCATTCGCCCGGTGTCGTAGCGCAATCCGCCCGGCGCGCCTGATCCCGTCGACGGTCCGCGGCATGCTCGAAGCGGGCGAAGCGGCGCTCGATCTCGTCCGGCGCGTCGCGGATGAGGTCGCCACGCGGCCGGCCCTCGCCGAGCGCTTACGCGAAATGGGAGCGCTGATCGCGCGCGACGGCGCTCGTCTCCGCGCGCCGATCACTGACCCCGGCCTGATTCTCTCGTGCGGACTAAACTACCACGCGCATCTGCGCGAGATGAACACGCCCGTTCCCGCGGCGCCGACCGCGTTCACCAAAAACGTCGCGCAGCTAATCGGCTCGGGCGAGGCGATCGTACTGCCGCAATCGCACCCCGACATGGTCGACTGGGAGGGGGAATTTAGCGCAGTGATCGGCCGTACGTGTCACAACATTTCCGAACGCGATGCGCTCGACTACGTCGCCGGCTACACTTTGATCAACGACGTTTCCGCGCGCGATTGGGTCGCGCCGGTGTTTAGCGCAACCGGCGTAATGGGACCGATCCTCGCGTGGGAACAAAACTTACTCGGCAAGCAGTTTCCGACATTCTGCCCGATGGGTCCGGCCCTGGTGACGCGTGACGAGATCCCCGATCCCGAGAACGTCGAACTTGCAACCTTGCTCAACGGCACGGTCATGCAATCGGCGAACACCAGCGACCTGGTCTTCAGCGTGCGTAAGCTGATCGCGTATTATTCGCAATTTTACCGGTTCGAACCGGGTGACGTGATCACGACGGGTTCGCCGTCGGGCGTCGGGTACGGCCGCGACCCGAAGGTATTCATGCGTGACGGCGATCGAGTTGACGTGCGCGCCGGCGGGATCGGCGTCCTCACGAACCCGGTACGCCGCGCTTCCCCGCTTCCGTAAGCAGCTCGCGCAAATAGCGCGTGGGCCGCGTCGGGCCGAGCCCCTCATCCGCCGGCAGCGGCGTACCTTTCGCCTGCGCGAGGTGGTGCGCCGTGAGGTAGGCGTAGAGCGCGTCGTAGAGGGGTAGGCTGCGGGCGATGATGGCAGCATCGTCGTCTTCGAGCAGCATCGTTCCCTCGGAGATCGCGAGGAGTCCAAGCGCGGTCCGCGCGCTTCCTTCAGGCTGCACATCGTGCAACACGTAGTCGATCCCGGCTTCGATGATCCGAGCAAGCGCGTCGAGCGCGGGGTCATCAAGGCGATACTTCATTAGCAGTTTGCGAAACGTGCTACCCGCGGTATCGTGCGGCCCGAGTTCTGCGCCGGGAAGCGCGAAGGGGATCGCAACTTCAGGTCGGGGTCCCTCGCCCCAAGGTACGAACACGAAGACGGCATCGCGATCGATGAAGCGTTTGATCAACCATGGCGAAGCCACCCGATCTAAATGAACGAAGTCTCGCGTTACCCACTTCATGTCAACCTCACGTGATGTACGCCACCAGCCAGCCGCGGTGGTGGCATTCTCTGGATCCAGCGCCCCGAGCAATATTAAGACCCCAGGCCCGGGACGACTATCTCCGACGCGGGGAAGCTCTTGGTGAGCAGGCCGTACTTCGCGCCGGCGTCGATCAGCAGCTGGAGGTCGGCCAGGCGCAAGCGGTCTTTGTAGATCACGCGGTTCATCGTGGGCGACGGTGCGATCTTGGTGTACTTCGCGAGGATCTGCGCCGTCTCGTCATGATGCGCGTTCGCCCACACGGCCGTCTGCGCGATCACCTGGTTGAACTTGCGCACGATGTCCGGATGCGCTTTCGCGTAATCGGCCGTGCAGAAGAACGCGCCCTCCATCCACTCCGGCGCGATCGCCGAGAAGATCGAGGCGATCGCACGCGAGTGCGCGGCTAGTGCCGCGCTCAAGACCGGCTCGCTGAGATCGGCCGCATCGATGCGGCCCGCGGCGAGCGCGTCGTCCATCGCCGACGACGGCATCTCGATCAGGTGCAAGCTGCTGAAGTCGACGCCGTTCTTGTCGGCCCAGGCGTGCAGACTCGCCTCCGCGATCGTTTTCAGCCCGCTGACCGCGATCGTCTTCCCGTTGAGGTCCTTGGGTTGCGCGATCGTCGACGTCTTCGCCACGACCAGCTCTTCGCTCGGCGTTTTGTCGGTGTAGAATCCGGCCGGTGCGGCGACGACGATCGGAATGCCCTTCTCGTGCGCCGTCGCGATCGAGACCGTTCCGCCCGAGCCGAATTCGACGCTGCCGGCGACGAGCGCGGCGATGATCGCCGGACCGTTCGCCATCGACGACACCTCGGCGTCGATACCGGCCGCCTTGAAGAAGCCCATCTCGACCGCGTAGTACGGCTCGGCGGCCACGTCGATCGGCACCGAGATGATGTGGATCTTGGTGAGCGCTTGCGCGCCCGCGTCGGTGCGTCCGAGGCACAGCAGCGCCGCGAGGCAGGCGGCGAGCGCGGCCGGCCTAACTTGCCGCATCGACCATCGTCGATTCGGTGCGCACGCGCGGCGTGTAGTCTGTGCGGTCGGCGAAGAGCGTCTTGTCGTCGGGAATCGCCTTGTCGAAGGCTTCGACTTGCAAGAGCTCCGCGATCTCGTCGCCGACGGCCTCGAACCAATACGGGCATTCGCGCGGGATCAGCACGCCCTCATAGCGCCCGTACTCGCCGATCACGGCGTCCTCGGGCCCGTAGAAACGCACGCGGTCGCTCAGCACGAACCACAATCCGTCGGCGTGCGCGTGCGAGTGGAGGTTCGTCTCACCGCCGCGGGTGAGCACCTGAATCGCGCCGATCATGCGGTCGGTCCGGCAGAGCTTGACGATCTTCTTGCCGCTCGAGAGTTCCGGCCGCTGGTACGTGATCGGCCGGGCGTGCGAAACGTGGGAGTCGGGCATGGCGTTCTCCTTCGTTATTTGAGCCCTAAGGCTGCACGCGCCTTGCGTGCGTAGGAATCGTCGATCAGCGCGGGGATCGGTACCTTCTGTTGCATCATGTTGAGCGAGAGCCAGAGCTGTTCTTGGCGATCGATCGATGTCTCGGAAATCTTGCCGTCGCCGGGATAGGCCGGACCGGGAATCTCCGCAATGGCGTTGCGGTCCTGACCCGACCACTTCGCTTCGGAATCGATCAACTGCGGCGTCCACTTGCCGTTCGTCGCCGCGATGTCGCGACACGCGCGCAGATAGGCCCGCATGAAACGCTGCGCGTCGTCGGGATGGTCCTTCATGAACGACGGGCTGTAGGCGAGATACGCTGTCTGATAGTGCGGGATCACGTCTTTGTAGCCGAGCCAGCGATGGGCGATCCCCTGCCTGTCGAATTGGGTTGCGATCGGCTCGGGAACGCTCATCGCATCGAACTGCTTATTGCGCAGCGCCGGCAGAAAGTTCGTGGTCGCGCCGATGATGGGGACGTTCATCTGGACGTTCGCCATCGTCAATCCAGCCTTGGCGAGGATCTCGATCGCGAGAAAATCGTTGGGCGTACCGGTCGGTTTAGGAATCTTGGCGCCGCGCAAATCGGCCGGCTTGCGAATCTTGCCCGAATCCCACAGGTCCTGGCGAACCATGAACGAGACCGTGTCGTTCCAACCAGGTTCTGCCTCGTCGAGCGAGGCCACGACCTTGATGCCGAAGCCCTGCGTGTACTGGTTGAAGAACGACGGCGCCATCACTTGCGGCGCGACATCGATGTCGCCGCGTACCAGGTAGGGAGCGACCAGCGCCAGCGAGCCGGGCGCGCGTGTCACGCGCACGTCGAGATGCTCGTCCGTGAAGTACCCCTTGTCGAGTGCCACCATCAACGGCAGCTCGTCGTACAACCCCGGATTGAACATCAGCCGCACAACATCGGCATCCGCCGCCCGCGAAGCGCTGGGAAACACTCCCAGCGTCAACACAGCGAGCACAACCCAAACCAAACAAGCTTTCATCGTCGGCTAGTTTTCGTGCCTACAGCGAAAACTCATACCGGATGAACCCTCGAAACTCCGCTACGCGATCGTACAGCCGCCGCGCCGTCGCGTTCTGCTGCTGCGTGCTCCAGTACAGGCGACAGCAACCGCGCTCGCGGGCGACGTCCGCGACGCCCTCGATCAGCGCGCGAGCATACCCATGCCCGCGAAACTCCGCGTCGACGAACAGGTCCTGCAAATAGCAGGCATCGTCGCGCGACCAGGCGTGCGCGTGAAAAAGATAGTGGGTGATCCCCACCAGCCGCCCGTCCGGATCGCGCACGCCGAGCGCACGGATGGTGCCGGCGGGATCGACGATGCGCGCCCACGTCGCGTCGTACATATCCGGCGGCAGTTCGGTCTCGTAGAACGTGAGGTAGCCGCGCCACAGATCACCCCAGCGTTCGCGGTCGGCGGGCTCGAGGACGGTGACGGGATAGTGCTCGGACATCGTGTCAGCGCCGTTCGCGAACGGGTTGTCTCGTCCCGGGCATCCTGGTAGCATCGCGGAGATGATTTCCGCAGCGCTGCTGATCGCGGCGGCCACCGCCGGCGCACCGGCGCTGCCCGCCCGCCCGCCCGACGCGACCTATACGTACGCGCTGACGGTCAGCGGAACGACGCTCGGCACGAGCACGGTCGCGGTCGATGGAACGACCGCCGGCACGATCGTCGTCACCGAGAATGCGAACATGCTGCTCCCGCAGCTCACCGGCGTGACGACGATGCGCTACGATGCCCAAACGTTGCACGAGACGAGCTACAGCGCCGACCTCACCGTGGCGGCCGGGACGCGGCGCATCGAGATCTCGTTCGCCTCCGGTCCGGCGCACATCGTTGCGTCCACCGGGCTCGATGCCGACATTCCGCCGGTGCCGTCGGCGCCGGTCGAACTGGTCGGGGACAACCTGATCGCGAGCGCGATCATGATTCCGGCGCTGGTGCACGCGAGCGGTGCGCAGACGTTCACCGTGGCGCTGCTCAGCGGTAAATCGCTCGTCGCGAAGGTTGGCGATGCGTCCGGTGCCGCGCGCCCGGCAGGCGTGCCGGCAAGCGATGCGAGCCTCGCGCTCGAGCTGAACCAGATCCATGAGATCTTCTGGTACGACCCGGCGACGTATCTCGTGCACGACGTGCAAATCCCGGCCCAGCAAGCGGAGTTCCGGCTGACCGTTACCGGCGCGGCCGGCGCGGCCGCAGCGACGCCCGCGCCGCTGCCGACCGCGATCCCCACGCCGTTCCCGCATTTCACGAGCCGTGACGTGCATTTCACCTCCGCCGACGGCACCGTGCTGGCCGGCACGCTGACGGTTCCGGATCGCGGCCGCGCGCCGTATGCCACGGTCGTGCTCGTGCACGGCAGCGGAGCCGCGGACCGCAATGAGCTGATCGGGCTGAACCCGGTCTTTCTTCAGATCAGCAACGCGCTCTCGAACGCCGGCTATGCCGTGTTGCGCTACGACAAACGCGGCGTCGGCCAAAGCGGTGGGCGCAACACGTTGGGAACGCGCGATGAGTTGATCGAGGACGTGCGCGCCGCGTTCCGTTTCGCCCGCACGCAACCCAAGCTCGATCCGAAGCACGTCTACTTGCTGGGCCACAGCGAAGGCGGCGAACTGGTTCCGTCGGTCGCGGCGCACGATCTGGGCGTCGCCGGCATCATTCTCTTGGCACCGCCGGCGTTGCCGCTGTCCCAGGTGCTGATGGAACAGAAGCTGGCCGGCGTTGCGCCGGATCAGCGCGCGGCCGCGCAAGCTCAGGAACTCGCCATCTTCGCGAGCACCCGGCAAGGCCACGACTCGATGCGCGCGTGGCTGCGTTCGTCGCTCGACGTCGATCCGGCCGTCGACATCGCGCGCGTTCACGTACCGGTGCTCATTCTGCAAGGCACCGCCGACGTGCAAGTACTGGCCGCCGACCTGCCGCGGCTGGTGACCGCGGCGCGCGCCCACAACCGCGACGTCACCGTGCGCACGTTCCCCGGCGACAACCACCTCTTCGACGCGGCTCCGCCGGGTATGACCCAAACACCATACGCTGCACTCCGGCAATATCTCACCGTTCCGGCCTGGATCGACGCACGCGTGCTCGCGACGATCGAGAAGTGGCTCGCGGCGCACGATAAGAAGCCGCCCGCGTGAATGAATGTGACAAAGTGGAGCGCACACCTCGCGCCTTCGTGCTCGCTAACGGGGTAGACACCTCGCGCCTTCGCGCTCGCTAACGGGGTAGACACCTCGCGCCTTCGCGCTCGCTAACGGGGTAAACACCTCGCGCCTTCGCGCTCGGCTTCTCGAGCGAACGTTTCCCCCAACTGTCATCCCGAGCGTTGTCGAGGGACAGCCACTAACGTGCGCAATTCGCCTCTATCGACCTGATCGCGAGCGAAGTCGAGCCGATCGCCACGATCGGGGCCGATCGCTCGGCGGAGCCTGTCCTGAGCGTAGCCGAAGGGCTCGCGATCGGACGGTGGCTGATGGCCGGCATCGTCGCTGTCCCTCGACTGGGCTCGGGATGACAAGAGGTGTGCTGCGAACGCCACCCGCTCCCTAAGCGCGGAAGTAGGCGCCCGGGATCGGGATGCTCTCGACGTGTTTGTTTTCGAGCGAGTGTCCGGGGATCGCGTGCCCGTCGGGGCCGATGCGCCCCTCATTGGGCCACTGTTCGGCGGCGCCGGCACGCAGCATGACGAGATTCTCGGGCGCGCTGCTTTGGAACCAGTACGGTGTGCCGTGCGGCAGCATGACGCCCTGGTACTTGGTGAGCACTTTGATCTCGTCTTCGGTTCCGATGTGGAACGTCGCTTCACCCTGCAAGATGATGAACGAGTGGTCCTCGTAGGGATGCAGGTGCAGCACGTTCTCCCCACCCGACGCGTACACTTTGAGTCGCAGTCGCAGCAGGTCGGTTTTCGCGACGGTGGTATCGGAGCGGCCTTGCGCCAGCAGCGGAGCCTCGAGCGAGAAAAACTGGGCCTCGGGTTTTACTTGCGCCTCGGTGGTCATGTCATTTCTCCTCGAGCCGGCCGGCCAGACCGTACAGACGGATGGCGTTGCCGCGGATGAGTTTGGTTTGGACGTCCTTGGGCAGATCGCCGATATGGTGCAGCACGTTCTCGCGCGAATACGGGAACGTCATGTTGAAGTGCGGGTAGTCGTTCGACCACATCAAGTTGTCTTGGCCCCACCACGAGAACTGCCGCGTCCCCGAATAGTCCTCGAGCCACGTGCAGTACACGTGCTCGTTGAAGATCTCGCTGGGCAAGCGATCGATGCCCATCGATTCCTTGTGCCGGAACCGTTCGAAGTAATAATCCCACTGCTGTAAAACGAACGGCAGCCAACCGCACTCGCTTTCGGCCAGTACCACCCGCAGCTTGGGGTGCCGGTCGAACGCGCCCGAGAAGATCACGTCGAAGAGCGCGTTGATCGTGTCGTTCTGCTTCTTGTTCACCGCGCCGCGAATCTTTTCGGCCCCGTGCACTTTCCGCTGCGTAAGCGCGTAGGAGTGACCGGTGAGGATGTGCATGTGCACCGGCGCGCCGGCTTCGGCCGCGGCGGCCCACAGCCGGTCGTAGTGCGGCGAGGTGAAGGGCAGCGCAGGATCCGGCACTTGCCACACCATCGCGCCGATCAGGCCCAAATCGAGCCCGCGATGCATTTCCGCGATCGCGGCGTCGATGTCGTAGACGGACAGGCAGGTCACGCCGAAGAAGCGCTTGGGCGCGGTTTTGCAAAACGCCGCCAGCCAATCGTTGTAGGCCACGAAGGCGGCGTGCTGGGCCTTGCCGTCGGGCAGCCCGAAGATCGTCATCCCGTCGTTCGGGAAGAGGATCTCCGCTTGGATGCCGTCACGGTCCTGATCGAGCAGCCGAGCGTGCGGGTCGGAGGCGCCGGCCGGCAGCTTGTCGGCTCGAAACCCGATGTCCGACAACCATTTGTGCACGGTCTCACGATAGGGCGCAGCGGTCTGCTCCCATACGGAGTGCGGCTCCATGACGTGGGAGTCGGTCGAGAACAGCGGCGGCAGGGCGGCCAACGCCGCTTGCATCGCCGCATCGGGACTCTGCTTGAGTGCCGCCAGCGAGCGCGCCTCGGCAACGACGACCTCGGGATGCATCATGTTCACGCTTCCCATGATACGCTTCAGGCCACCGAAAATCCATCGGTGACGCCGCGCTCTAAGAGGTATATCCTATCAAAGCCATTGGAGGAAGCGTTTGACGCCCCTCGGCGGTCCTTGCATAATATGCATCTCGAAGGAGCACCTGCGCATATGAACGAGCGTATTTCTCGGGCTGCGGCACTGCGTGCGCTCGCCGGCGCCTGCGCCGTTGCCGCGACGTCCGGCGTCACCGACGCGCAAGCGTTTGCGAAAATCACCGTGGTCGCGGTGCCGATCGACATCTCCGCCGCTCCATATTACGCAGCGGATCAGGGCTTTTTCCGTCGCGCCGGCCTCGACGCGCAGGTTCTGACGATGGGTGGCGGCCCGGCGATCATCGCCGCGATGCTGAACGGAGCGCTGGACTTCGGTTCGGCCGGAATCACGTCGATCGCGATCGCGCACCAGAACGGCATCCCGATCCTGATGGTCGCGCCGGCCGGTTCCTACACGTCCAAAAGTCCCACCGGCGGCCTACTCGTCGCCCGTAATTCGCCGTTGCGCACCGCCAAAGACCTCATCGGAAAAACCGTCGGCGTCGGCTCGCTGAAAGTCGGTGCGACGGTCGCGCTGCAAGCGTGGCTCGACAAGAACGGCGTCGCGCCCGATGCGGTGAAGCTCGTCGAGGTACCGTTCGCTTCGATCGAAGCTGCGCTCGAGGCCGGGCGGATCGATGCGGCCGAAACCGAGGAGCCGTATTTCGGCGATGCGCTCGAGCACGGTGCACGGTTGTTCGCGCCGGTGTACGACGGCATCGCGCCGGAGTGGCTCGAAGGAGCGTACGTCTGCACGGCCGCGTTTGCGAAGGCCCACCCCGACGTGGTCCTGCGCTTTCGCGATGCAATCGCCGCAACGAACACCTGGGCCAACGCCAACCACGCCGCGTCGGCCGTGATCCTCGAAAAGTACACCAAACAGCCCGTACCGCCGACGATGACGCGCGTCACCTTCACGCCGCGGCTGCGGGTCGAAGACGTGCAGCCGGTAATCGATATCTCAGCCAAGTACGGATTGATCAAATCGTCGTTTCCGGCCGCCGACGTCATCGCGCCGGGCGTCCTCGGCTAAAGGAGTTTTGCCGGCATGATACTCGTTGCTACCGAGAAGAATCCCCTCAAGCCGCGCGAGCGCCATCTGCTGCCCAACGACTTGCGCACGTGGGCAACGCGTTACATCGAGCAGGACGTCGACGGCCTCTATGCCAGCGCGTCGCTGGTCGAACAGGAAGCGAACTGCGTCGGCGGCGCGCACTTTCATGCGGCCGATCAGTTTCAGGTCGTCGTCGCCGGCAGCGGATTGTACGGGAAGACGCCGGTCGCGCGCTATTCGGTCCACTATGCCGCCGCGTTCAGTCCCTACGGTCCGATCCGCACCGCGGACGAGGATCTGAAGTGGTACACGCTGCGCAATGGCCGCGATCCCGGCGGGATCAAGTGGATGCCCGCCAGCCGCGATGCGCTGCGCGCCGGCGAGCGCAAACCGCGCGTGGTGCTTGGGGAGCCTGAGATCGAGTTGCAGCACGACGGCCTCGGTGCATGGCGCCACGTGCTCGCTCCGGGTGAGGAGCTCGCGGGCGTTGCACCCGCGTCGGGCAGCGGTCAGTACTGGGTCGTTCTCAACGGTTCGGGCAGCGTGGCCGGCCACGTGCTCGAGCGGCAGGATTTGCTGTTTGCCTCACCGGCCGAGCCCGCCGTCACCGTGCGCGCCGGCCAGGCCGGGCTCGAGATCCTCGCGTTGCAGTTCCCGCGCACGGCCTGAGGCACGTCAGAGCCGCCAGAGGTAGCCGAAGGACGGCAAAACGGCGGCGTTGCGGTCGGAGAGCGGCCGCGACGGGATGTCGTAGGCGGCGGTGAAGTTCACGTAGCGCACGCCCAGCACCGCGTCCATGTGCGGTCCGACGTGGTGCACGTAGCGCACGCTGCCGTCGATCTGCTCGCCGCGTTCGGGATCGAAGCGCGACGGCGCTTCGCTGTACGTCGACACTTGCGTGCCGAGCAGCACCGGCGCGTAGCGCAACGACGTCTCGATCGATCCGGCGCGAAACGGAAGGCGTGCGACCACTTCGTAATGCGCGCCGGCGATGCGTGAGTACTGGCGCTCGTCGCCGCCCGGCGCATACCCGTCCGCCGTTGCGTAGTGGGTGGTTTGGTTGTACACCGTCTCGCCCACACCGACGCCGAAGAACCGGCCCGGTCCCCACAGGCGCAGCGTGGCGTCGAGGATCGACAAGCGCAACGCCACCGAACCCTGGATGGCGTCGGTGTACGGAATCGGAATCGTGGGCGGCAACCCGTAGCCGGTCAGCTCGACGTTGTCGATGCGGTAGTCGCCCTCGAGCAACGGCACCGGAATCGCCGGCAGATGGATCATGTCGTCGTAGCTGTCGTGGATGCCGCCCAGGATCGGGTTGAGCGTGAGGCCCAGATCGCCCGACGAATCGGCCCGCGCGGGCGCCACCAGCGCCGCCGCGAGGGCCAGCGCCAACGCACAACCGCGCACGAGCCCGTTCATGAAGCCGCCGCCGCAGCGCCGAGCACGCCGTCGCGAAAGGCCGGCCACGAGCCGGCGGCGATCGCGCTGCGCGCATCGGCCATCAGCGCCGCGAGCACGGCCAGATTGTGGTACGACAACAGACGCGGTCCCAAAAGCTCCTCCGATCGGAAAAGATGCGCCAGATACGCGCGCGTGAAAGTTGTGCAGACCATGCACGAACAGCCAAGATCGATCGGCCGGTCGTCGCGGACGTACGCGGCGTTGCGAATGTTGTATTCGCCTTCGCGCGTGATCGCCCGGCCGTGCCGGCCGGCGCGCGTCGGGTAGACGCAGTCGAACATGTCGATGCCCGCGTCGACGCCGGCGACCAGGTCGCGGACGGTCCCGACGCCCATGAGGTAGCGCGGCTTGGCCGCCGGCAACAGCGCGGCGGTGAAGCGCGTGAGCCGCTCCATCTCGGTGCGCTCTTCGCCGACCGACAGCCCGCCGATCGCGTAGCCCGGAAGGTCGAGGGCGACGATCTCACGCGCGCTCTGCTCGCGCAATCGCTCGTCGTTGCCGCCCTGCACGATGCCGAACAGTGCGGTCGCGCCGCGCTGCCAGGCCGCGGTTCCGCGCCGCGCCCATAGCGTCGTGCGCCGGACCGACGATTCGATTTCTTCCCGGCTCGCGGGCAGCTTGACGCACACGTCGAGCATCATCGCGACGTCGACGCCGAGCGCTTCCTGAAACGCAACCACGTTTTCGGGCGTGAAGCGATGCGTGCTCCCGTCGAGATGTGAGTGAAACGTCACGCCGTCGTCGTCGAGCTCGCGCCGCGATTCCAAGCTGAAAACCTGAAAGCCGCCGCTGTCGGTGAGGATCGGCCCGTCCCACGCCATGAAACGGTGCAGGCCGCCGAGCGCGACCAGCGTCTCGCGCCCCGGCCGCAGCCACAAATGGTAGGTGTTCGACAGGATGATTTGCGCGCCGATCGCGCGCAGATCGGCGGGGGTGATGCCCTTGACGGTGGCGGCGGTGCCGACCGGCATGAAGTCCGGCGTCTCGACCGCGCCGTGCGTCAGCGTCAATGTGCCGCGCCGGGCGGCGCCGTCGGTCGCGTGAACCGTGAAAGCGCTCATGAAGCCAACGCGTCGAGCGTCGCGAGATACGCCGGCGGCGGCGACACCTCGAACGCGAGCTGCTCTTTGCTGACCGGATGCTTGAACGCCAAGCGCCAGGCATGCAGCGCTTGCCCCGGCAACGGCGAGCGCGGATCGAGCTTGCCGTAGATCGGGTCGTTGAAGATCGGATATCCGAGCGCTGCAAAGTGCACGCGGATCTGATGCGTGCGGCCGGTCTCGAGCGTCATCGTCAGCTCCGCCGCGTCGCGGAACCGCGTGCGCAGCACGTAGTGGGTCACCGCCGGCTTGCCGTCGGCCCGGATCGCGTACTTGAGGCGATTGTGCGGATCGCGACCGATCGCCCCGCGGATCACGCCTTCGCTTTCGCGCGGCACGCCCGCGACGATGCCGCGATACTCGCGTTTGATGTAGCGCTTCTGCATCGCGCGCCCGAGCGTGCCCAGCGCCGCTTCGGTTTTCGCCACGAGCAGGAGCCCCGAGGTGTCGCGGTCGAGCCGGTGCACCAATCCGGCGCGCAGCGGGTCGCCGGGCAGCGCGCCGGTGTGCGCGAGCAGCGCGTTGACCAGCGTGCCGTCGAGCGCGCCGTGGGCGGGATGCGTCACCATGCCGGCCGGCTTGTTGACCACCAGCAGCGTCTCATCTTCGAAGACGATGTCGAGCGGTATCGCCTGCGGCCGCACGTCGAGCACCGCCGGCGGTGCGATCGTGTACGTCACGACCTCGCCCGGTTCGAGGATACGGCTGGGTTTCGCCGGCTCACCGTCGACGGAAGCCGCGCCGGCCCGAATCGCCGCGGCGACGTGCGACCGCGAAAACCCCGTGCGGCGGGTCAGCTCGACGTCGATCCGTCCCCCCGACGCTTCCTCGCTCACAATGAACATACGTGGGGTTCTCGCGTTCGGCGCGGCGTACGCCGGTTACCGCTTCCGGCGTCCGTCAGCGGAACGATGCAGCTTCGGCTACCAGATCCCGTTCGGCCGTGACGAGGTCGTGCGCCGGCACGACGAGGCCACTTGCGGCGATGAGCGCGGACGCAAACGACAAGAACGCGACGTCCGCATCGGGCCGTGCCGAGGCTCGTGCGATGGCCTCGCCGAGCAGTTCGCCGCGTTCGACACCGACGAGCACATCGTATAAATCGCGCGAGAGCGGGAAGCTCTTTCCGTCGTTGCGCAAGAAGTACGTCATCGGCTTCTCGAAGCGCTCGAGCGGCTCCGTCTCGGCATCGAGACGAGCCGCGATCTCCGCTGCCCGCAGGACGCGGCCTTCGTTGCGCCCGATCCGCTTGCGCATCTCAGGTATGGCGGCCGCGTCGGCGCAGCGCCAGGGGTCGAAGTTCACGTGGTCGACGATCCGGCCATTGAGCTCGAGCGGCGTATCGGCCGACTGCATGCGCGCATGCTCGAGCGAGTCGACAACCGTTCGGGGAAATGCGGTCGCATAGCGATCGTAGTAGAAGAGCGAGTGCGGCGCATCGATGCCGCCGGCGAACGGACGATCGAAGTGCTGCTGGTCGAGTGCTTTCTTACGCGCGTCGATCGTTTCGCGCTCGGCGTCGGAGATCGGCTTAGTCTCGCGAAAATGGAGGATGCGGGCGATGTCGTCGTCGGCATGGGGTCCGTGTTCGACGATGTCGAAGTCGCCGGGGCGCATCGCCACGATCGCGCCCGGCGTCAGGATGAACTCGCCTAGTCCCGCTACGGTCCAGTTGTCGCGATGCGTCTCGAGAAAGTCGACCGACTCGTGCGCCTCGGCGACGGTCTCGCCCGGAAAGCCGGTAAAGCCCATCATCTGGACCGCGATCTCATTATCATGAAAATGGCGCAGCGTCGCTGCGATATCCAAAAGCTTGGTGCCTTTGTCGATCGCGTCGAGAACGCGCTGACAGCCCGATTCGAAACCGACGGAGATACCGACACATCCGCTCTTCCGGAGCGCCTCGCAGGCTTCGGCGCCGAAATGCCGTTCGAGCCGTACTTCGGCACCCCAGCGCACCTCAATCCCCTCCGCGACGAGCGCGTGCGCCAACTTGACGATGGTCGCGGGTGCCAGGACGTCGACCGAAAGGTAGACGAACCGCGCGCGACCCGCGATGGTACGCAAATCCTCAATGACGGTTTCGAGTTTGCGCTGACGCCATGGCGACGTTGGCGTACCGAAGTTCAGACCATAATCGCAAAATGTGCAGCGGTTCCAGTAGCAGCCGCGTGTCGGTGAGTAGTAGACCAGCGGTTCAGGTGAAAAGTAACCGTGATCTTCGATAAGCGCGTACTCGGGCGTCGGCAACGCATCGAGATTCTCATAGCTGATTCTGGCCGGCGGCGAGATGCTCCCATCGGCGGCGAATACGACGGTGTTGGACAGGTTCGACGGGCGCCGGCCGTCCCGGAGCGCTTCGAGCAGCTCGACGAACGCGCTCTCGCCCTCGCCGACGACGCAGGCATCGATGCCGTCGAAAAGTTCGCCTAGACGCTCGCGATGCAGCGTATATTTCCAGATGTCGCTGACCTCGGTCCCGCCGCACACGATATAACTTTCCGGAAGGACGCGGCGCAGCTCGCGCGCGAGCCATAGGGCGTACGGCAATTGACTCGTGTAGGTGATGTTGAGTCCTACGACGTCAAAACGTTCCCCGTCTGCCCAGGGCAAGAAGTATTCCTCGAAATACGGCCGGAACGGCCCGACGATGCGCGCGAGATTTGCCGCATCCGTTAGTTCCGCGATCGAGCAGAGACTGCCCGCCAGCGAATCGAGGTTGAATCCGCCGCCGAACTGTCCCGGAAAGGCTTCCAGGGAAAGGCTTTGCAGCCAAAGCTGAATCGTGTGTACCGCATCGTGATACTGGGCGTAGTTATAAAATTTTACCGGATCACGAAGCACGGCAATTGCGTCGCGCGCCGAGTGCGGTTGTAGCAGGCGCGCTCGCAAAAGATGCGCGTATTCAATCTGCTCGCCTCCGCTCAACTCGGTTTGACACGACAATGCGTCGAAACGGCGAGCCCAGCGTCCCAGCAAATGGAACATGTTCGCGGGATCGGCCGTATGGTGCAGTGCTTCGATATTGGTGTCGCGGAGTTCGATGGCATCGAAACCGCGAGCACGGGCAAAAGAAGCGAGATAGACGAGACTGTGATATGGTGCTGTCGGGTCGGTGATCGGTAACGAGACCAGGAGTGTGCGCGGTCCGTTGGCGGACGCCGAGCTCACGAAGGCACCACCGCCCGGTCCTCACCGTACATCAGAAATCGCATGAATGCGATTTTTTCCTGTGCACCGTCACCTGCCGCAGCATCGCGAACTTTGTTCGGGAGTCCGGGTACCTTCGCCAAAGAATGACACAGATCGCAGATCGATGAGCCGCCAAAGCTTGCGCGGTCCCAGCCCCAGCTTTCGACCGGAAAGCGCTCCACCAGCCCCGCCGGTCCAAACACGCGCAGCGTTTGCACGTACGCGTCTGCATCAGCCCGTGCGGAAAGTACGGGAAAGTCTTCGTCGTCGAGGCGACCCAACTGGAGCGGGTGCTGTTCGGCCCGGAAAACGTCGAGGTTCGCGCACGCGCTGACGACGCCGTCCTCGCGAACCCACGGCGTTCCGAGCCACGCACACGGTATGTTTGGAACGGCATCGAAACCGAACGCTTCTACGAGAGGCAGTGCCGCCGTCTCACTCGGCGTCATCTCGCGCTCGGCTCGCCCTTGCTTCGCGAGCGGCACGATCAGGATGTCGTCGCGCGGGATGACATCGTAGCCGACCACTTCGGAAAAGCGCTTCATGAACGGTGACTTCTCAGGATCGTCGTCCACGACTTGAACGCCCACTTTGATTTCGCGTTCGGCACAAATCTCGATCACGCGGCGTACGTGCTCGAGCGGGACGAACTCTTCGTGAAAGAGATCGGTGCTTATCCAAAGGCACTCAATTTCCGGAAACGCATCGAGTAGACGTCGCGTCGACTCGTCAGACTTACCGAAGAAACCACTGGTACAGACGACCGGGTAAACGCCGTGTTCGCGGCAAGCCCGCAGGCCCGCCCGCAGCGCGAGCGGGTGACTGAACGGCTCGCCGCCGCTGAAGAACACGATCTCTAAGCCCGGAGCCATCGTTACTGCAGAGACCCATTTCGTGAAAGCTTCGACGTCGGCTTGTTCTTCGCGCGATGGCTCGGACTCAACAAAGCAGTGCCGGCAACGAATCGGACACTTTTGAGTGAGCGTGACATAGACGGCTCGGTGAAACCGGAATGTCGCGACGCCGATGTCAGAGATCTTCACGCAATCTTACATTCCGATCGTTCCGTTGTTGTCTGCGGTGGCGCTAATGCGGCTACCCAGAATCTGCTCGGCATTTCTCAGCACGGCAAGGTCGCTCGGGGAGAGCGTGGACAGCGCCTTTTGCAAGTCAGGGCTAAGCTTCAAGAAGGCCGGGCTCTTCGTGTTGAGCGAGCCTGCCGAAATTGCCTCGTGAAGCACGCTATTCAAGTTGGGGGCATCGATGCTCGATACCACCGCCGCATCGGCAACGCCTTGGCCACCGGCAAGCGCCAAAAGCGCAATCATCAGGCCGGAGCGGGAGAGGAAGTTTCGGCGACCGCTGAGGTCGTTGTTCTCGGGTAGAGAGGGATCGGGCGCAATCGTTTCAGACATGAAGCAGTTCCTTTCGAGCAGGCGAGATGTGTGCGGGAGGACACGGATCGAGGAAATCGCCGCTGCGCAGCCGCTGAAGTAAGCGGACGACACACGACAGCCCGAGCGTGCCGCTCGAGACGGCGGCACGTTGGGCATCAGGGTTGGTAAAGCAGGTGTCAAGGATCTCGCGCAATTCTTCGCGGTGCCGAACGTCGGCCTCGCCGTGCCTGCTCAAGAAAGTCAAAGCTGCGCGTGGTATTCCAAAGTCTTCATGCAGCAACGCAAGAAACGATTCGCTGGGCGGCTTCGATTCCATAACGTAGATGTAGCCGATCAAGCCGGCCGGATGGCAGTAGTCGATGATGTACAACTGGCTGCCGATCATGGCCACGGTTTCGGCCAACGGGACCGATCGAGCCGCCTCTGAGCGATTAAAGCCCAGCGCTGCCAGATCGTCGAGCAGCCACTCGTCGTGGCCGGTCTCCTCGAGCCGATGGCTGCGCAGGTAGGCCCGAAGCGTTGCGTCCTGCTTCCCCAGGCGCTCGCATGCACGATCCATGAGCGAGCAGCTATGTTTGACGTAATGAAAAGTCTCGACCAAAAGCGCCGGATAGCTGAGGCCGAACGTCCGCTCGAAGAGCCACCCGTTCATCGTCGCGTTGTAGGTCTCGCGATGCGGCGCTAGTCGGGTTTCCAACTCGGACGAGAACGGTGGAATGATGGCGGGTACCTCAGGAAGGGTTCCCCTTGGGCTGGTTCGCTTCGCTACTCGGCGCCTGTTTCCCGGCCACAGCCCACCCGCAAACCCGACGCGCGCACCAACCACCACGAACAGCCCAAACGTCGCGAGCACCATCCCTGTCATTCCGAGCGTAGCGCCGTAGGGCGCGGAGGCGAGGAACGCAGCGAGGCCAGGATCAGCACGATCACGCCGACCGTGATACACGAATCGGCGGCGTTGAACACGTTGGGCCAGATCGTCTTGAAGTCGATGAAGTCCACCACGTACTGATGCTGCAGTCGGTCGACGATGTTGCCCGCCGCCCCACCGACGATCGCGCCGAACGCGACGCGCACGAGTGCCGACGTCCGGACCGCGTCGCGGAACGCGTACGCGAAGAGCACCAGCACGACCAGCGCCAAGCCGATCAAGAGCGCCGGCTGCGAGCCGAACAACCCGAACGCGCCGTGCGTGTTCTGCACGTAGGTGAACCACAGCAGATGCGGCACGACGATCGCGCTCTGGCCGGGCAAGAAGTGCGTGGCGATCAGCGACTTCGTCCAACGGTCGAAGAGGAAGACGGCGATGGCGACGATCCAGAGAATCACAGGCTGGGCGGCGGGACGAACCCGTAGAACCAGCCGGCGATCCGCGTGAACGTGCCGGTGAGCAGCACGATGCCGGTCGCGACCAGGAACGCTCCGGCGGTGAACTCGATCGCGCCGAGATAGCGCTTGATCCGGTTGAGCGCGCCGAGCGCGCGCGAAATGGCGGCCGCCGTCAGCAAAAACGGCACGGCCAAGCCGAGCGAATACACGAGCAGCAGCCCGGTCGCGACGCCGTAGCTCTGCTGCGATGCCAAGGCCAGAATCGCCGCCAGGATCGGGCCGATGCACGGCGACCAGCCGGCCGCGAAGCCGAGGCCGACCACGAACGAGGCAGCGTACGAGCGGTTGGCGCTGCGCCACTGCGGGCGCTTGTCCATCATCAGAAACGGAATCTTGAAGACCCCGATCATGTTCAGGCCCAGGACGATCACCACAACCCCGCCGACGCGGGCCACGATGTCGCGGTACTGCAGCAGAACGTTGCCGATGGCCCCGGCCGTGAAGCCGAGCGCCATGAAAACGACCGTGAATCCGCACACGAACGCGACGGCATGGCCGATGACTCGTGCCCGCTGCCGGGGATCCTGCTCGGCCTTGAGCTCTTCCAAGCTCGAGCCGGTGAGGAAAGAGAGGTAGGCCGGGATCAACGGCAGCACGCACGGCGAGACGAAGGAAACGAGGCCCGCCAAAAAAGCCGTGGCAACGTTGAGCTGGGCATTCATGCTTCTGCTCAGCCTTAGCTGAGCCCCGAAAGGCTGCCTGCTCCTCGGAAGCGTAGGACGGGGGCGATGCAACACTGGTTTACCTATCCGAACATCGACCCGGTCGCGTTCCGCTTGGGGCCGCTGGCCGTGCATTGGTACGGGCTCTCGTACCTCTTCGGATTCATCTGCGTCTTCCTATGGATGAACCGTGCCGCGGGGCGGCGCCGGATGGGCCTCACCACCGACAACATCCAGGATTTCCTGATCTACGCCTTGATCGGCGTGCTGATCGGTGGGCGGCTGGTCTTCGTCATCGCCGACGTCATCACGAACCACAACTTCGGCGACTACCTCGCGAACCCGATCGACTTCATCGCCATCTGGAAGGGCGGGATGGCGTTCCACGGTGCGCTCATCGGGGTGATTGTCGCGATCTTCCTCTTCCTGCGCAAGCACCGCGGACTCACGTTCAACGTGCTGGCGGACGAAGTGGTCGTGCTGCTGCCGCTGGGCATCGCGACGACGCGCATCGTGAACTTCATCAACGACGAGCTGTGGGGCAAAATCTGCGATCCGGATCAACCGTGGTGCATCAAATTTCCGGCCGTCGACGGCTACCGCCACCCCTCGCAGATCTACGAAGGCATCCTCGACATCCTGGCGATTCCGCTGTTGCTGTGGCTCTACCGCCGGCGCCCGGCGGACGGCGTCGTCGCGTGGACGTGGTTCACGTACTACGGCATCACGCGCACGGTCGCCGAGATCTGGCGCGAACCCGGCTTCACCGTCATCGGCCTCTCCGGCGGCCAGCTGGTCGCTCTGCCGATGGTCTTCATCGGCGCATACCTGCTCTACCGCGCCATCCAAAGCGGCAAACGCACCGACGCCACGCCCCCGACTGAAAACGTCGCGACAACCGCCGCCCCCCCACTGTCATCCTGAGCGGAGCGAAGCGCAGTCGAAGGACCGCCACAACTACAAGGACCGCCACACCCCCTACAGAAGAAGTCATTCCATGGCACTCGCCTCAACGATCGGCGAGCGCGTGGCGATGCTTCGCGCACGCGTCGATCGCGTAGCTGAAGCGGCGGGCCGGAAGGCCGGCGCGGTCACGATTCTCGGCGTCACCAAAACGCAGCCTCGCGAAGCGGTGCTCGCCGCCATCGCGGCCGGACTGACCGACATCGGCGAGAACTACGTACAGGAAGCGCGCGACAAGTACGTCGATCTCCCGCCGGTCACGAAGCACTACATCGGGCACGTGCAGACGAACAAGGCCAAGGCGATCGTCGGCCTGTTCGACGTCGTGCAGTCGATCGACCGGATCGAAGCCGGGCTCGCGATCGACAAAGCCGCCCGAGCGCTCGGCCGCACGGTGCGCGTGCTGGTGCAGGTGAACGTCTCGCCGTCGGAACGCTTCGGCGTCGCGCCGTCGGGCGCGAAGCAATTGGCCGAGCAACTCCGGGGCGTCGGCCTGCCGGTCGACGGCGTCATGGCGATCGGTCCGCTCGAAGGTGACGTCGACGGCGCGTTCGCGCTGGCGCACGAAGCCTTCGAGGCCGTGGGCGGGACGACGCTTTCACTCGGGATGTCGGCCGACTGGGAGCGCGCGGTCGCGCACGGCTCGACCATGATTCGCATCGGGACCGCCATATTCGGCGCGCGTCCGGCGCCAGAAAGGCTCACGGCATGACCGGCATGTTCAGCAAGATCGGCTCGTGGTTCGCCATTCACGATGACGAAATCGACGAAATCGACGCCTACGAACTCGATCAAACGGCGCCGAAGCGCAACGTCGTTCCGCTGACCGAGGCGGGACGGCGGCCCGGTCCGTCGGTGGCGGTCTTCGCCCCGCGCGGCTTCTCCGACGTGACGGAGATCGCCGACGCCCTGCGCGCCCGGCAAGTCGCGATCGTCAACTTGCAAGGAGCCGACCGCACGCTACTGCAGCGCGTCGTCGACTTCACCTCGGGCGTCGCGTACACGATCGACGGACGCATACAAAAACTCGCCGAGGCGATCTACCTCGTCGTCCCGGCCGGCGTCACCGTGAACTCCGCCAACCTGCGCGAACAGATGAACGACGACGGGATGCTCGACCTGACGGCACGCTTTGGGAATACGGCACGTAATGAGCGCTAACGCAAATTCGAGAATTACCGTCGTCGATATCCAGCACCGCACGTTCAAACGCGCGCTGCAAGGCTACGACCGCACCGACGTCGACAAGTTCCTCGACGAGATCATCGAATCGCTGGAAGACGAAGCGACGGCACGGGCCGCGCTCGAAGCCGAGATCGCGGACCTCAAGGAGCGCATCTCGCACTTCAAGGCGATGGAAGAATCGCTGCAGTCGACGCTGCTGCTCGCGCAACGCACGGCCGACGAGGTCAAGGCGGCCGCGCACAAGGAAGCCGACCTGATCAAACAGGAAGCGCGGCTAGCGAGCGAGCGTGAGATCGGCAGCCTCAGCGACCGGGTCGAAGAGGCTCGGCGCGAGCATCAGCGCATGCTCGACATCGCCGAGAAGGCCAAGAGCGAGATCCGCAGCCTGCTGCTCTCGCACCTGGCGCTGATCGACCGCGCGCCCTACGACGCCGCAAGCGCTCCGACCCCCGCGCACCCCGAACCGGCTGTCGCCGCCGTACCAACCGTCTCGGAAGCACCACCCGTGCCCGCCCCGGTAACGGTAACGCACGTAACGGTCGAAGCAACCCTCCTCGACGACGCCCCACTCCCCCCAACGCACGCCAGCGCCGCCCGCTTCGACCTGTAACTAAATCGCGGCTAGCTTTTCTTTGGCGTCGCGTGCGGTGAGCTCGACGTTGTAGATCTTGCTGCCCGGTTGCTGCTTGCGGCCGCCTTCGGCGAGCGAGCCGGTATCGATCGGATCGAACCCGATCTCGTCGATCAATTGCGCGACGACCGACTTGGCATGCGCGTCGTCACCCGCGAGGAAGATCGCCAGCCGGTCCTTCGCGCCCTTCGGTTTCCCGTCGCTCTGCAAGCGCTTGTAGTAGAGCGTGTTGAAGGCCTTGACGAGCTGGGCCCCCGGCACGAGCGTCTTGATGATCTCGCTCGAGGTGCGGTTGCCGAGGTCTTCGAGCTCGAAATCCTCGTCGTACGGGTTCATCGCGTCGATGACGATCTTGTCGTCGTAGGGGCCGGCATCGGGGATCGCGTCTTCCTTGCGCGACCACGGCACCGCGATCAGCACCACGTCGCCGAAGGCGACGGCGTCTTCGGGCGTCGCGGCGCGCACCTTCGGCCCGAGCTCGTTTACCAGCGCTTGGAGCGACTGGGGGCCGCGCGAGTTCGCGATACGGACGTCATGTCCGGCAGCGGCAAAGAGTTTCGCCGCGCTGGCGCCGATGTTGCCGGCGCCGAGTATGCCGATGTTCAAACCAACCAGCCCTCCGGGGGAGTGAACGGTCACCTTCTGCACGGCGCTCCGGAAGTCCCAACCGCAATCGTAATTCCTTCGACATAACGCGGTCACCGGTGCCGGGTACGCTCGGCGACATGGACGGTATGGACTGGATGGCGAGCGCCATGCGCGCTGCCCAAGCGCAACTCGAAACCGCAACCCACAACTTGGCCAACGTCGCCAGCGACGGCTACCGCCGGGTCCGCTCCACCCTCGCCCTTACCCCCCAAGGCCTGGCAGCCCGCGAGTCCCCCGACCCCACCCAAGGCGGCATCCGAGAAACCGGCCGCCCCCTCGACCTCGCCCTCCTCGGCCCGGGTACTTTCCGGCTCTCCGGCCCCCAGGGCGGGGTCGAAACCCGCAACGGGGCGTTCCAGCGCGACCGCGAGGGCTACCTCACCGACCAGCAAGGCCGGCGGGTGCAGGGCCGGTCCGGCCCGATCCGCCTCTCGGAAACCGCCGTCGTCGGCACGGACGGCACGATCCGCGACGCCGGCCGGGTCGTCGGGGTCTTACCGCTTCCGCCGGGGACGACGGTCCGCAGCGGGGCCCTGGAATCGAGCAGCGTCGACGCGATCGGCGAGACGCTGGCCGTCCTAACCGCCCAGCGCGCCTTCGAAACGGCGCAGAAGACCTACGGCGCGATCGATTCCGCGCGCGACAAGGCCGTCAACGACGTGGGGCGGCTGAAGTGAACCGTGCGATGTACGCCGCGGCCTCCGGAATGGCCGCGCAGCAAACGAACCTCGAAGTGATCGCCGACAACCTCGCCAACGCCGACGTCGCCGGATTCAAGCAAGTCGTCGCGACGTTCACCGACGTCAACGCCGGCGGTTCGCTTGGCCTGGGCACCGCGACGTCCGGCAAACATCCGATCTTCGCGCAGGGCAAGCTGATGCATAGCGGCGGCCCGTTCGACATCGCGATCGACGGCGAAGGCTTTTTCCGCGTCGAGCGGAGCGGCAAGCACGCCTACACGCGCAACGGCGAATTCACGCGCGCCGCCGACGGCACGCTGCGCAACGCCGACGGCTGGGCGCTGCGCGACGTCCGCATCCCCGCCGACGCCGTCGCCGTGCACGTCGCCGCGGACGGCGCAGTCACCGTCGACACGAACGCGGTAACGGGTCGCAGCATCGGCCGCATCCGCCTCGCAACGTTCGCTGCGCCCGAACAACTCCAACCCCTGGGCGGCACCGTCTTCGCCGCGACCCCAGACTCCGGCCCCGAACGCCGCCTCGACGCCGGCCACACAGGCCAACCCACGATCGCCTTCGGCATGCTCGAGCGCTCGAACGTCTCGATCGTCGAATCAATGATGCAAATCCTCACCGCCCAACGCGCCTACGAAGCCAACGCCAAAGGCGTCCAAGCCGCCGACGAAATGCAACGCATCGCCAACAACCTGCATCGAAGCTGAGCGCCGGACGAGGATCGGGAGACTAGACCTTCATCGCAGCGCCGCGAATGGGCGATACCGGCAGATCCGCCGCCCGGGGGAGAAATTCCGAGTCCGGGGCTCCTGCGCGCAGTCGCTCCAACCACGCGTCCGCGTCGAACTCAACGCCGATGGGGTTCGCGGCGAAGCGATCGTGCATAAACGCGTTCGCTTCCTCGTTGGTCTCGAAGGCGTCGACCTGGAATTCCATCTGATTGCCGTCGGGATCCGCGTAATACATCGACACCGTTATGCCGTGGTGGATAGTCCAATACGGCCTGATTCCGCGCTCTTTCAAGGTCGCGTAATTTTCAAAGAGATCGCCGAGCGAGGCGTAAGTGTAAGCGAGGTGATCGACCCCGACGACGCCCAGCTTGTCCGTCTCGGTCCCTTCGGGTTGAATCAACGACATGTTCGCAAAAGCAAACCGATGATGCTCATCGTCGTACGTCAAAAACGCAACGACCGGATTGGCATACTGCACTTTGGCGTCGAACACTGCCGTATACCACTTCAACATTTCATCAAAGCGACGCGTGCGATACACGACGTGCGCGAACTTCGTAGGTTGAATCGACATCAGATCTCTCTTTCGAATTTCGCGCCCGTGCGTCGGGGTCACTTCTGCAATGAGCGGCGGTTTCTCGACCGAAGACCGCTCCACCTAGAAAGTGCGAGGCTTCTCCGTCAGCCTCTCGTAATGCAGGTGGATGAAAGCGAAGAAAACCGCCCCGGACCGCACGTTCTCCCTGCACTGGGGCAGTGGGGTGATTGAGGAAGAGGTCCAGATCGAGACCGAATTCCACCGGCCCACGATTCAGCTGCTCAAATTCACCGCAGGCGAGGCCGCCGGAACATACGACATCCGGTTTTGCCACTACGACTTACGGGGCCGGTTTCAGCGCTCGCCGCTGATCGTCTCGGGAGCCGACATGCCGCGTTTGCGCAAGGCCATCAAAGCCGCCCCGCGGCTGAAGAAGCTGCTCGGCTTTATTTGAGGGCGAAAACCTTCGCGGGGATGAGCCAGAGCAATGTGCCCCGTAAGGTCGCCGGCTCGGACACGTTCACGCAAGCAAGGCTCCCCGGCTTGAATTCGAGGTCGGCGCCGCCCACTAACTCACCGACGGTACGGCTCATCCCGGGTTCGTGACCTACGAGCATGATCGCATCGGCCGTGCGCCGTTCGTCGAGAATCTCCGCGAAGCCGTTCAAACCAAAGCCTCCGGCGAGCCGCGGATCTTCGACGAGACGATCCTCGATCTTCATGCGTTTTGCCACGATCGTCGCCGTCTGCTTCGCGCGAACGAGCGGGCTGGTAAGGATAACATCCACGTTCAGGCGCATATCGGCGATCGTCTTGGCCGCCCGCGTCATCCGCTCGTGACCCTCCTTGGTAAGCGGACGATCGAAGTCCGCACCGCTCCATTCAGCTGCATCCACGGCCGATCCGTGACGCATAAAGTAACATTTCATCGTAGCCTCCCCGCGCAAGGGTTCCTTTCGCTGTAGCCTCAAATCGCGCATTTTAGCCGCAGGAGAATCGGCATGAATCCGGCCCCGATCGAGATCGCCGTCGCGCTGCTGTGCCGCCCGGACGGCCGCACGCTGGTGGTGCGCAAGCACGGCACGACGACGTTCATTCAACCGGGCGGAAAGCTCGAGGCGGGCGAGATCCCGGTCGAAGCGCTCTGCCGCGAGCTTGAAGAAGAACTCGGGCTACGGGTCCGCCCCGCCGACCTCACCTTCGTCGGCTCCTACGACGGGCCGGCCGTGAACGAGCCCGGCACGGTCCTCGCGCACGCGTTTCGGATCACCGTCGACTCGGTCGTGACCGCAACCGCCGAAATCGAAGAGCTCGCCTGGATCGATCCGGCAGCACCGGGCAACATCGTGCTCGCGCCCCTCACGCGAGACCGCTTTCTCCCGCTGCTCCGCTAACTGCAAACACCTCGCGCCGGAGCCTGTGCCGAGCGCAGCGAGGTGCGCTCGGCAACGGGGTAAACACCTCGCGCCTTCGCGCTCGGCTTCTCGAGCGAACGTCACCCCGCTGTCATCCCGAGCGTTGTCGAGGGACAGCCACTAGCGTGCGCGATTCGCCTCTATCGACCTGATCG
>JBEKXE010000013.1:0-46438 GCA_049512335.1 Candidatus Lustribacter sp. | reverse complement strand
ACGCCTGCGGCGCGGGGCCCCCGGTCCGAGCTCGCAACAACCTGACGGGCCGGGCGTGATTACTCGGCGCTCGCTCCGCCGCCACCTCTGCCCCTCGGTGCACGTAGCCCCGGGGGGCTTTTCGCTTCGCCTAAAGTCGCTGGCTTGGTTGCCGATGATAAACATAGCGCGGCTGGACTACCCTCGCACGGTGGGGGCCGCGACGAAGCCCGATCGATTGACGGTTTCGTAGTCGCCCGGTAACGGCGGCAACCTGGTGTGCGGAGGGGTTTTTCTTTTGATTCGCGGGCTATACACTTCAGCTGCCGGCGCGATGGTCGCCGAAGCGATGATCGACAACGTTTCGAATAATCTCGCAAACTCGTCGACCAACGGCTTCAAGCGCACGTTGTTGCAGATCGAATCGCAGCCGCAGCAGCAGCTCTACCGGTTTCAGACCGACCCCGGTCAGAATCCGGATAACCGTTTGGCCGGCGTGCCGGCGCAAGACGCGATCGGAACCCTCGGCAACGGTTCGGACATCTACGGCACGCCGACCAATTTCGAGCAAGGCCAGATTGCGATGAACGGTAACACGTATTCGTTCGCGCTGTCGGGCCCCGGATTTTTCGCGGTTCAAGATCCGGCCACCGGGCAGATCACCTACACGCGCGACGGTTCGTTCATGCGCGCCGCGGACGGCACGCTCGCGACCGTCGACGGCAAAGAAGTCCTGGATCCCGCCGGACACACGATCCCGATGCCGGCGCTCGGCAAGATCGAAGTCGGCACCGACGGCGTCATCAACGTCGACGGCGCGACCACCGGTGCGATCGGCGTGTTCGAGTTCAACAACGTGCAAGCGCTGCAGCCGCAAGGCGCGACCGGCTACATCGCTCCGCAGAACGCCGGATTGCGGCCGGCCACCCAAACCAACGTGTTCCAGTATTCCGAAGAGAAGAGCAACGGCGACGTCGTGAAGTCGATCGTCGACCTCATCAATGCCGAGCGTTGGTTCGACGCCAACGAAAAGAGCATTCAAACCCAAGACGAGGCCACCAATCAGGCCATCGCCACCGTCGGCCACAACAGCTAAAGGGAGCCCTAACCCGCCATGATGCGAGCACTCTTCACCGCTGCCAGCGGCATGATCGCCCAGCAATACAACATCGACACGATCTCCAACAACCTGGCAAACGTGAACACCACCGGGTTCCGCGACAACTTGGCCCACTTCCAGGACTTGATCTACCAGCAGCTGCGCGCGCCCGGCACCCCGGTCGGTGCATCGCAGATCGCGGTCGGCCAAGACGTCGGTTTGGGTGTGAAGATCGGTGCGTCCGAAAAAGAATTCACCCAGGGCGTGCTGCAGCAGACCAGCAACCCGCTCGACCTCGCGATCGAGGGTGACGGGTTCTTCCAGGTCACGCTGCCCGACGGCACCGCGGCGTACACGCGCGACGGTTCGTTCAAGTCCGACTCGAACGGTTCGATAGTCACCGCCGACGGCTACTTCCTGAGCCCGCAGATCACGATCCCGGCCAACGCGACGCAAGTCTCGGTCGGCCAGGACGGAACCGTGACCGCGCTGACGCCGGGACAGCTGGCGCCGACGACGCTCGGTCAGATCACGCTGGTGCGCTTCTCGAACCCGGCCGGTCTCTCGCCGCAAGGCCAGAACTTGTTCATCCAGACCGCGGCCTCCGGCGCCCCGCAGATCTCCGCTCCGGGCCTGAACGGCACGGGTTCGATCCAAGGCGGCTATCTCGAACAGAGCAACGTCTCGGTCGTGACCGAGATCGTCAACCTGATCACCGCGCAGCGCGCGTTCGAAGCGAACTCGAAAGCGGTGTCGACCGCCGACCAAGTGCTCGCGACCGCGGTCAACACCAAGTCGTCATAACGATGCTGCGCCGCCTCGCCGCCGTCATGCTCCTGCCGCTCGTGGTCAGCGCCACGGCGGCGGCGGCATTGGCGGCGTCGACGGTTGCGCTCGCGCCGGTCGTCACCCAGAGCGTGAGCGGCGCGCAGATCGCGGCGGTCACCGACAAGCTCGCCGACGGCCTCGTTCACGACGCCGACCGTTCGGTGGTGCCGGCGTTCCGTCTGTCCGATCAAGCGGTGCCGCTGGGCAAGGTCGAGCTGACGCCGCTCGCGCCGCTCGTGTACCCGACGTACATCGCGGTGCCGGTCCAGATCACCGTCGACGGGCGCCTCGCGCGCACCGTCACGAGCGGTTATCGCGTGCAGTCGTTCATCCACACGGCCGTCGCGGCGCGCGATCTCGCGCCCGGAACGCTGCTCGGACCCGACGATCTGACGCTGGCGCGCGTGCTTTCGAACGGGCGTCCGGCCGTCGCGGTCGCCGCGCTCGTCGGGCGCAAGATTCGGGCCGCCACCTCGCGCGGACAACAGATTTTCGTCGAACAGACCGCCGTCAACGAGCTCGTCAAAGCGGGCGCCGGCGCCATTTTGGTCGTTCATGACGGCCCGGTCGCGTTGACCGCGGACGTCATCGCGCGCACCGGCGGCGGCCTCGGCGAATCGGTCACCGTCTACAACGCGCAGACGAACCGTCTGCTGTCCGGCGTCGTCACCGGTCCCGATCGCGTCGAGATCACGCTACCCGGAGGAGAACAATCCGATGATTAAGCAGGGCACCCTGATCGCGGTTGCCGTGTTGGCTTTGGCTGCTCCCGCCGCCGCCGACACGCTCTACGTCGCCGCCCCGCCGCCGGCCGCACCCGGTCATCCGATGCATCTCGGGGCCGATCATCGCGCCTCGCAAGTCGGCGACCTCGTCCACATCGTGTTCAACTTCAACGGCAGCGCCAACAACTCGGACACCGCGACCTCGGCCAACGCCTTCAGCAACTCGATCACCGGCGGCTCGGGGCTGTTCAACTTGCCGATCCTGCGCTTGGGCGGGGGCCTCGGCAGCAGCGAAACCTCCAGCCTGGCCAAGACGCAAACGATCGTGCAGACGTTCACCAGCTCGATGACGGCCGTCGTGACGAACGTGCTGCCCAGCGGCGCGCTGCAGGTCGCCGGTGATCAGAAGCTGACGATCAACGGCATCCCGCAAGCCCTGCACGTGACCGGCACGATCCGCGCCGACGACATCGACCCCACCGATAGCGTTCTCTCGTCGCAAGTCGCCAACATCGACGCCAAGTTCAGCGGCATCGACACGCAAGAACGCAACAAGGGCATCCTGCAGAAGATCATCGGGTTCTTGTTCGGATGACGATGATGAAGCGTTGCTTTGCGACCGTAATGAAGCGTAACGTTGCCACCGCGCTCACGCTCGCGCTGCTCGCCACGCTGATGACGGTACCGGTGCGCGTCTCGGCGCAGCCCGTGCTGCTCAAGGACATCGCCAACGTCCAAGGCGTCACGGCGAACCAGCTGGTCGGCTACGGCATCGTCGTCGGGCTCAATCAAACCGGCGACTCAACGTCGGTGTTGTTCACCAGCCAAACGATTCAGAACATCTTGCAGACCTTCGGCCTGACGGTGACCTCGACCGCCGTCCGCACGCGCGACGTCGCGGCCGTGATGGTGACGGCGAAATTGCCGCCGTTCGCGCACTCCGGCGACAACGTCGACGTGCTCGTCTCGGCGATGGGCGATTCGACGACGCTGCAGGGCGGAACGCTGCTGCTCACCGAGATGCGCGGGCCGAACAACCTCGTGTACGCGACCGCCCAGGGCCCGATCTCGGTCGGCGGTTTCTCGGCCGACACCGGCACCGGCAACTCGATCTCGAAGAACTTCGTCACGGCCGGACGCGTGCCGCAGGGCGGCGTCATCGCGCGCGACATGATCACGAACCTGCAGCAGGACCCGGCCGGTCTCTCGTACGTGCTGAGCACGCCGGATTATAAGACCGCCGCGCACGCCGTGGCCGCGCTCAACAAGCGCTTCGGCGGCTCCACCGCGCACGCGCTCGATGCCGCGACGATCCGCGTCAACCTGCCGCCGCGCTATCTCAACGATCCGGTCTCGTTCTTGGCCGACGCCGGCGATTTGCGCATCGACGCGGATCAGCTCGCGAAGGTGGTCATCAACGAGCGCACCGGCACGATCGTCATGGGCGGCGACATCACGCTCTCGCCGGTCGCGATCGCTTCGGGCAACCTCTCGATCACGATCGCGACCACGAACACGGCCGTCCCGGCCGGCCCGTTCACCAACGCGCCGACCGTCACGCAGACCAACACGACGGTCAAGACGAGCGAGTCCGGCCAAAAGCTGATCTATATCAGCGGTGCTGCGACGCTCAGCCAAGTCGTGCGCGCGCTCAACACGATCGGGGTCTCGCCGCGCGACCTCATCTCGATCGTGCAAGCCCTGCGCGAATCGGGTTCCCTGCAAGCCGATATCGATATCATCTGATGGATCCGCTCAAGCCGCTCCCGCCCGCCGCCCCGCTGACAGCCGACCAACAGGCCGCGCTGAAGAAGCTGCACGCCGCCGCGACCCAGCTCGAAGGTGTGTTCGTGGGGATGCTCTTCAAGGAGATGCAGAGCACGGTTCCCACCGATGACGGGATTTTCGGCAAGCAGTCCAACGCCGACGGGATCTGGAAGGACATGCTCTCGACGGAGCAAGCCAACCAGGCGGCCAAGAGCGGGTCGTTCGGGATCGCCAAGCTGGTCGAGGACCAGTTGCGCGCGCAGGTCCTGGCCAGCTCCTCGGCCGTGCCGAAGGTGCCGGGCTCGTTGACGACGCCGACGGTGCCGCCCGCGATGGCTGCCCCGACCCTCCTCCAGCCCAGCTCGGACGAGGACCAGCCATGAGCCCGCTAAAGTCAGCGCCGCCAGCCTCCGACACTATCCCTAGCAAGGGCGTAGTGCAAGAGGTGCTTCCGCGGCATGATCATCAGCCGGGCCGAGATCGAATCGGCGGTTTCCGCGTACCGGACCGCGCGCAAGAAGAAAGCGCAGGCGGCGCAGTCGGTGTCGTTCGACACGGACCCCTTGCCGGAAGTAGATTACGTCGGCTCGTCCGAGGCGGCGACGTTCGCGGAAATGGCGGCCAGCGTGACCGCCGAGCCGATGTATCGCGAGGCGCTGGTGCGCGATCTGCAGCAGCGGATCGCTCAGGGCAAGTACTACGTACCTTCGGAACAGATCGTAGAAAAATTGCTGGGGCGCCTCGTACTGGAGGCTCTCCCCGCCTGAAGGTGCTCCCGTGAGCGCGTCCTGGGACGGTTTCCGGACCCTGTTGCAAGAGGAGAGCCGCATTCTCGGCGAGCTCAACACGGTCGCGCTCGCGATGACCGAAGCCCTCGTGCAAAAAGACGTCGACAAGATCAACGCCTGCGAACGGCGGCTCGAAGGTCAGCGCATCCTGCACCAGCAGGCGCGGCGCAAGCGGCTGCAGATGCAGACGGCGGGGTTCGGCGAGCTGACGCTCGAGCAGGTGTGCGCCTACGCGCCCGGCCCGATGCGGCGCGCCTTTCAGCAGCTCTCGCGCGAAATGTCGATCAAGGGCATCTCGCTCGCGATCACCATCAACAACAACAAGGCCTTGATCCTGGCCGGCATGGAGCGCCTCCGTAAGACCGTGGAGCTCATCCACGACGCCATGACCGAGTCGACCGGCACCTACAAACGCCGCGGCACCGTTCCCAAGAGCACCTCCAGCGTCATCGTGAGCCGCAAAGCATGAGTTTCTTAGGTCTCAACATCGCGGGCACGGCGCTCGAAACGTTTCAAACCGCCGAAGACGTCACCTCCGAGAACATCGCGAACGTGCAGACGCCGGGTGCGTCGCGTCAGCTCGTCAACATCGGGCAGTTGCCGCCGATCGACGGCAGCCCGGGCTATCCCACCTACCTCTCCCCGGGGCAGCAGGGCACCGGCGTCACCATCGCGTCGATCACGCGCGTGCACCAGGACTCCTACGATGCGCTCTTCCGCGGCGCGACGTCGTCGCAGAACTTCTACAGCTCGGAGTCGGGGGTTCTCACCTCGCTGCAGTCGAGCTTCGGCGAACCGAGCAACGGCATCAACACCGCCTACGCCAACTTTCAGACCGCCGTCCAAACGCTGTCCAACAACCCGCAGGGCACGGCCGAAGAGCAGGGCTTGCTGACGTCGGCGCAGGGATTGGTCACCTCGATCTCGAGCGCGAACCAAGCGCTCCAGACGTCGGAGACGCAAACGGTAACGCAGGCCACCACGCTGATTGGGACGATCAACAAGACGATCGATCAGATCGCCGCGCTCAACGGACAGATTCGTGCCGCCACCGCGGTCGGCGACGATCCGAACACCTACGAAGATCAGCGCGACCAGTTGATCGACACGCTCTCGACCTACCTGCCCACGTCGACGGCGATCCAAGCCGACGGTTCGACCCTCGTGACCG
This sequence comes from Candidatus Lustribacter sp., assembly GCA_049512335.1. Lineage (GTDB taxonomy): Bacteria > Vulcanimicrobiota > Vulcanimicrobiia > Vulcanimicrobiales > Vulcanimicrobiaceae > Lustribacter. Next base: position 40,081 of record JBEKXE010000013.1, on the reverse strand, counting down.
TCGACGGACAGGCGCTGGTCAACGACACCGTCGCGTACCATCTGGCGAACCCGATCGTGGGCACCAACGCGAACGGCACGCCGGCGCTTCAAGTCGATTTCGTCACGCCGCCCAACCCGGTCAACCCGCCGGCCGTCAACATCACCGGCGGCCAGCTCGGCGGTTTGCTCGACGCCTACAACAACAAGCTGATCCCGTACTCCGACCAGCTCAACGACTTCACCAACGCGCTCGCGAGCGAAGCCGACCGGATCTCGCAGGCGGGCTACGACTCGACCGGCACCGCCGGCGGACAGCTGTTCTCACCGGTCGTGACGCAGCTGCCGATCAGCGCCGGCAATATCCAGGTCGGCATCCTGACGCCGTCGGAAGTGCCGACGTCAACGGCGACGACGGCCGCCGGCACGCTGGTGCAGGCGTTGAACGCCGGCAACACGACCGTCGACACGACGGCCGCCATCACGGCCAACGCCACGCTCGCGAATCCTCCGGCCGCGGCGTTGAGCGGCAGCCTCACGGTCAACGACGACGGCATCAATCAGACCTACGACTACAGCACGATCACGGCGTCATCGACGTCGACGGCGGCCACCGCGGTCGGTGCCACGGCCATCACCGTCGTCAACAGCGCAGGCTTGGCCGCCGGTCAAGTGATCGTGGTCGGTGAGGGCGCCGACCAAGAGCTCGCGACGATCGCGAGCGTCGTCGGCAACACGGTCAACTTGACGGCCGGGCTGGCGAACGCGCACGCCGCGGGCGAAAACGTCGGCGGCAACGCGGGCACGATCGACGCTTTCATCAACTCGTTCAACGCCCAACACTACGGCGTGACCGCCTCGTATAGCGCGACCTCGCAAACGATCGTCTTCGCGCGCGATCCGTCGAACATCGACCTCGTCCACCGGGCGGCGATGGCGGCCGCCGGCGGAGTGACGACACCCGGCTTCACGATCACGGACAGCAACGTTGCCGGAGTGGGGCCGGCTCAGCCGGTGCTCGGCACGCCCGCTACGGGTTTGCTGACCGCGCTGGGCGCAAACCAGATCAACGGCGTTCCGCAAAACAACACCAACGCACTCGGGACGACGAACGGCGGCGACGTCAACGCGCTGGTCTCGTTCTTCACGACTTCGTACGGCGTGCCGGCGCTGCAGACGACCTCGCCGACCGCCATTGCGGGCCCGGGCTTGGTCACGATCAATCCGCCGGCCGCGAACCCCACCGCGTTCGCCCAGCTCAACGTCGGAAACGTCCTGACGATCGGTGCCGGGACGCTGGCTCAAGAGAACGTGACCATCACCGCGATCAATCTGACCACCGGGACGATCTCGTTTATCGCCAAGAACGCGCACCTCGCAAATTTCTCGATCACCTCGGCTCAGACTTCGACGCTGCAGCAGGCCTATGCCGGCCTCGTTGCTCAGATGGGTCAGGACGCCGCGACGGCCACCACCGGGAACACGACGCAGACGAGCTTGGCCTCGAGCATCAATCAGGTCCGCCAATCGACCGACGGCATCAACATCGACGAGGAAACGCAGAATCTGGTCAAGTTCCAGAACGCGTACGGCGCGGCGGCGCACGTCATCTCGGTACTCGCCTCGATGTTGAGCGACGCGATCAATCTTGGCTCGGGGACCACGTTCTAGCATGGAGGCTGCAGACTAATGCGTATCGCGACCAGCACGATCTACAACGATCAGACGACTTCGATCGACGCGCTTTCGGCGCAATACCAGTCGATCGGAGCGGATCTTTCGACGGGCAAATCGCTCAACGTCCCGAGCGACGATCCGTCGCAAGTTTCGCAGGACCTGACGCTGACCACGACGATCGCCGCCGAGAACGGCGATGCGTCCAACGCGGCGGCGGCAACGAACGAGCTGACCTTTACCGACAATACCCTCTCGTCGCTTACGAGCCTCTTGCAATCGGCGCGCTCGCTGGCGGTCGAAGGCGCGACCGATATCATTCCCAACGGCACGCAGCGCCCGCTGATCGGAAAGCAGATCGGCGGCTTGCTCAACCAAGCGCTCCAGCTCGCCAACCAGCAGTACGGTACCACCTACATCTTCGCCGGCACCGGCAGCAGCACGACGCCGCCGATCACGGCGCAAGGCAATCCGCCGACCGGCGTGATCTTCACCGGTAACAACCAGGCACGTACCGAGTTGATCAACGGACAACAGGTGCAGGTCGGCACGACGATGCAGGCTGCGTTCAATCAAGGGTCGACCAACGGCACGCCGAGCGTTTTCACGCTGCTCGCCACCTTGCGCGACACGATGGACCAGGAGCCGGCATCGATCGAGAGTCAGCAGCCGATCAACGTCACCGGCGATACGATCCAGGGTGCCGGCGACGCGGTTCCGACGACCCTCGGTACCATCGCCGGACCGCCGGCAATGACGACGATTCCGCTCACGACGGACAACGCCGTGCCGCCTAGCTACTCGATCGAAATCGACGGCACGAACCCGGCCACCGCGGCCCCCGGCAAGGCCGTGCTCACCTTCGGCGCAAATACGCCGGTCGATAACGGCACGCCGAATAGCGTCGTCGGCGCGATCAACGCACAGACCGCGACGACCGGCGTAACGGCGGCGTGGAACGTCGCCTCGCAGCGTTTGGTGCTGACCAGTGTGGCGCCGAACAGCCCGCCGTTCCTGGTCTCGAACGTGCCCTCGCCCCTCGGCGCGGCGATCATCGCGCCCGGCCCCCCCACGGTGGTGGCGACAGCAGCGACCACGACCTCGAATTTTCTCCAGGCGTTCCAAATCCCGGACCAGGTCAGCGTCACGAGCAACCTCTCGACGCAGATCGGCAACATCGATGCCGTGATCAACCAGGTGCTGTCGGCCCGGGCCCAGGTCGGGCAGCAAATCCAGAACCTGGCCGGGACCTCGACTCAAGTTCAGGCGCTGGCGAACGACAATACTACTACGCAGTCCGGGATCGCCGACACCAACATCGCCCAGGCGACCTCCCAATTCACCCTCGTCCAAACGGCCCTTCAAGCGGCGTACGCAACCACGACGCGCCTCGAGGGCAAGACGCTGATCGACTACCTCTAGCGGAGAACAAGGAGCCCCATGGTGAACGCCCCGGCCGAAAGTGCCTTGACTACCGTCGACCTGCCGCGGTTCGGAAAGTGCTCTTACAAAGAGGAGGACGTCTTCGCGTTCCCTTGGGGTCTGCCGGGCTTCGAAGATCTGCGCATGTTCATCGTGATCCAGCTCGAGACGCAGGACAGCATTCTCTGGCTGCAGAGCCTGGACGACGTCAACGTCTCGCTGCCGCTGGGCGACCCGTGGCTGTTCTTCCCCGACTACGATCCCAAGATGCCCAGCTTCGCCCGGCTTTCGCTGGATCTCCGCGAGGCCGAGGACTACACGATCCTGGCCGTGATGGTCGGAACCGACGGCGGTCCGACGTTCATGAACTTGCTGGCCCCGATCGTGGTGAACCTCAAGACCCGGATCGGCCGCCAAGTGCCGCTCGAAACGAGCCGCTACACCTGCGCCATGCAGATCCCGGTTCCGGCCGCCGTGGCCGAGGCTCAAGCCAAAGCCCGCGCGGCAGCCCAAGCGGAGCCGGTTTCGGAATAAGCGAAGACCGGGACCTCCGCATCTTGCCACGGAAGGCGCCGTCATGCTGGTCCTCAGCCGGAAACTCAATCAATCGATTGTGATCGGAGACGATATCCACATCGTCGTGGTATCGGTTGATAGGGATACCGTAAAGCTTGGTATCCAGGCGCCGCGGGAAGTGCCCGTCCACCGGGCCGAGGTTTACGAGGAGATCCAGCGCGCCAACCGGGCCGCGGTTCCGGGCACCGTACCCCCGCCATCCCAGCGCCCGGCGGCTCCGGCCAACCTAAAGTCCTCGCGTCAGCCGCCGAAAACCTAATCAGCGGAGTCAGGAAGGCTCCTGCTTTCTCACACGTGTGATCATGGAGGATATTCATGCCTAATACCGTTGGTGGCATTTCGATTGCCACAAACCAACTTGCGAACACAGCGCTACTCAACCTAAACCACAACCAAGCGACGCTGGGCAAGCTGGTCTCCCAACTCTCGAGCGGTCTGCGCGTCGTTACCGCCGCAGACGATCCGTCGGGTCTGGCCATCGCGGTCAACCTGAACGACCAATCCGCCGGTTTCGACACGGCGAACCTGAACGTTCAAGACGCAACCAACGCGGCCAACGTCGCCGACGGTGCGCTCTCGACCGTTACCAGCATTCTGCAGCGCATCCGTTCGCTCGCGATCGAAGCAGCGAACACGATCACGTCGCCGACCGACCGTACGGCGCTGCAAGACGAAGTCACGCAGTTGCTCCAAGAAATCAACCAGATTTCCAGCAACACGAACTTCAACGGACAGGCGCTGCTGGACGGCAGCCACGCGGGCTTCCAGCCGGCGGTCAACGCTACGGCGACGATCACCGACAACGCCCAAATCGGTACGTTCAACACGTTCGTCGCCGGCGGCGGTTCGTCGGCCCTCGTCACCAGCGTATCGGTCAGCGCGACGAGCACGTCCATCGTCGACGGCACGATCGAACTCGAAGTGGCCCAGATCAACGCGACCCAGCAGGGTCTCGTGGTCAGCTTCTTCACGTCGGGTACGGCGTCGTACTCGCAGTTGGCGACCGTTTACACCCTGGGTACGGCCAACACGTCGTTCTTCTTTGACGGCGTCACGGTCAACTTCAACGCTTCGGCGGGCACGGTCGACGTCAACGCGACCTCGTTCATCAAAGTGCTGCAGTACGTTTCGGTCAACTCGAACCCGAACGGCCCGGCATTCCAGTTCCAAGGCGGCGCCAACGAAGGCGCGACGATCTCGGTCGGCCTCGTGTCGGTCAGCACGTCGCAACTGCGCGTTGCCAACATCAACGTCGCGACGACCCAGCTCGTCAACGGCAACCCGAGCACGGCCGGTGCCGTCCTTGGCGCGCAAGACGCGATCGGTCAGATCGACCAGGCGATCACGCAGGTCAACGGTGCTCGCGCCGCACTCGGCGCCGTCATCAGCCGCCTGCAGAACGCTGCCAACAACAACAACATCGCGTCGGTCAACCTGACGGCGTCGGCGTCCGACATCACGGACCTCAACGTCGGCCAAGCGACCGCCGATTACAACAAAGAACAGATCCTCATCCAGATCGGTACGACGGTGCTCGCGCAGTCGAACACCAACGCCCAGACGGTTCTCGGTCTGTTCCGTTAATCGACGCCCTAGCGTCTACGATAGGGGGTCCGCTTCGGCGGGCCCCCTTTTGGTTTTCTAAGATCGGAGCGGGTTTTGGCCGATGACTCTTTCTGAGAGGTCATAGCATGCCGATTCAGATCGCGGACGCCTACCGAAACTCCGCCTACGCCCAAACCCAGACCGGGCTGCTCTTCAACCTGCCGGTGCCCGACCCGGACATCGAACAGCTCCCGGAAGGCATCAGCCTGTGCATGATCGTCAAGAACGAGGAGCGGTTCTTGGCCGAATGCCTGGAGAGCGTGAAGGACGTCGTCGACGAGATCTGCATCGTCGACACCGGCTCGACCGACCGAACCGTCGAGATTGCTCGCTCCTACGGCGCGAAGATCGAGTTTCGCGAATGGCGCAACGACTTCGCGTGGGCCCGCAACGAGGCCCTGGCGATGGCAACCCGGCGCTGGACGCTGGTCTTGGACGGTGACGAAGAGCTCCAACGGGAGTCGCTCGAGCTGATGCGCTCGTTGCGCACCGTGCCGGCCGGCCTCGCCCCGATCTATATCAACATCGTCAACACGATCGAAGACTCGACCGGCGCCGGCACGATGTCGCATCGCCTGATCCGCGTTTTTCCGACGAATCCGCAGCTCCGTTTTCGCGGCGTCATTCACGAGTGCTTGGTTCTCGGCAACAACACCAACATGGGGGCCGTGCTCTCGCCGATCACGATCCTGCACAAGGGGTACACCGGCGAGATCCTTCAAGCGCGCGAAAAGGACTCGCGCAACAAACCACTGCTGGAGCGCGCCTACGAGGAGAACGGCGACGACTCGTTCTCGCTGTTCAACTTCGGCAACGCGGCAATTTGCTCGGGCAACACCGACGTCGGCATCGAGGTGTTGGAGCGCATGCTCAAGGAAGCGAAGGGCGAACCCAAGCTGTACTTCCCGCTGGCCTATCTGATGCTCGGGCAAGCCTACTGCGAAACACGCGGAGACAACGAGAAAGCGCTGGAGTGGGTCGACGCGGGCATCGAACGTTTCCCCAACGATGCGGGTCTGGTTTTCACCAAGGGTCAGATCGTGCGCAAGATGGGGCGCCTCGACGAAGCACTGGAGCTCTTCGAGCGGGTGCTGACGCTGCGCGAACTGATGGCGTTTTCGGTCATGACCGACGAGGAACTCTTCGAGTGGAAGGTGTTCTACGGGCTGGCCGGCGTCTACGAGGCCAAGAAAGACTACGAGCGCGCGATCGAATACATCGACGTCGCGGTCACGAACAAACCGCGCTCGATCCACTTGCAGCGGACGAAGGCCGGCTTTCTCGAACATCTCGGGCGCTATTACGACGCTGAAGTGACGTTCCGGCGTATGGCCGAAACGGACCCCGCGCTCGGCCGCGTCGAGCTGGTGAACTTCCTATTGCGGCGGCGCCGCTACGCCCAGGCGATCTCGATCGTCGAAAACGAGATCGATCCCGGCATGAACGGCGAGGTCGTCGCGCGTCTCAACGTCGCCGCCGCGCGCGGCATGATGGAAGCCGGGTATGGCGATCCGATTCCGTTCCTGGAAGGCGCGTTGCGGCGCGCCCCGGGAAACGGCCCGGCGCTGGAGCTCATGGAACGCGTGCTCACCGAGCGCGGAGACACCGCCGCACTGGCGCGGATGCACGAGCAAGAGCTGCTCGCCCCGTGTTTGACGCCCGAGGATTTCGCGCGGCGCTCGTTCCGGCTGCTGGCGTTGAACCGGAACGATGAGGCGCTCTTCGCCGCCGAGCAAGGCTTGCAGGTCGACCCCCGCAATTCCGAGTTGCGGTTCAACGGAGCGCTCGCATCGTTGCGCCTCGGCGACGAGGTGCGCGCGACGCGCGAGCTCGGGCGCATCGATCAACAGGACGCGGGCGACGTCTTTGCGACCGCCATGCAAATGCGCGCCGCACTGCTGCTGCGGCAGGGCTCGCACGCCGAGGCGTTGGTCTCACTGCAGCTGCGCCTCGCGCTCATGCCCTTCGACGTGCACGCCGTTCTCGACAGCGCGCGGACGCTGGCCGGGGGCGGCGCGAACGCCGAAGCCTGTACGCTGCTCGAAGCGTACGCCGAAGCCGACCCGCAAATCGCTCTGGAGCTCGCCGGAATGCTCTTGAGAAGTGGCGACCTCGCCGGTGCGGGCCGAGTCGCCGCCGCTAGCCTGAAGTAATCCATGCGGACCGTCGTCCTGACGTCGCCGGCGGCCGACGCTCGGTCACGACGAGCGCTTTCCCGCGCGCTGGAGCGCTTTCCGTCGACGGTTGAGGCCGTGCCCGACACGGAACGCGCCGCGGCGTTGCGCCGTCATGCAATGGCCGAGGACGTCGACTGGATCGTGGTCGTGGACGCCGACGCCGAGCCCGAACCGAATGCTTTCGCGGGATTGCAGCGCGTGTTGTCCGCGCATCCGGCGATCGTCGGCGGCCGCGCGCTCATCGGCGAGAGCCAGCGCTTGGGCGCGATGTTCGGCCCATCGCGTTCCGGTCCCAACCCGTTCCAACTCGTCGTCTTGACCGGGTTGCACTCCGATCGCCAGCTCAGCGACCTCGTCCGCGGTCCGATCGACGCGCCGCAGCGCGGGATCTTTTTCGTCGCGGCCGACTTCGTGCGCTCGCTCGCGGGCGCCGATCTCGATCCGGTGCTGTTGCATCTCGATCTGGCCGTTGCGGCGCGCGCTGCCGGCCGGGCCGTGCTCTGCGAACCATCGCTATCGTTCGCCATCGACGAGGATTCGCGCGCGCTCCGCGGCCGTCTCGTCGACTTGCGCCGCTATGCGCGGGCGGCCCATTGGGTCGCTCACGAACTGCACCGCGATCCGGTGCGCTTGCGGTCGGCGTTCATCACGCGCGAGATCCGCATCATGGGCAACTATCGCGGCTTCATCCGCCGCCCCGTTCCGCCGATCGAGGTGCTCGCGGTCCCGGGATCGGCCGACGGCGACGTCTTGCGTCGCGCGCTGTGCGTGACGGGCGATCGCTACGTGCTGGTGAATGCGGCGACATCCGCGCTTGCGCCGGCCGCACTCGAACCGATGATCGAGCGCATCGAACGCGATTCTCGGACGGCACTCGTGGTCGAGTCCGCGGCCGTGCCGTTCGGCGCCGCCCTTTTCCACTGTGGCCGCATCGTCAATGCGGCCGGCTTTGACGGCGCGACGATCGACGACGTGATCGCGAGCGCGCTCGCGCAGTTGCCGCCGCGGGGGCTCGTCGCCACGCGCGTTGCGAGTGCGATCGTGCCGCCGCCCACGCCGCGGGTAACCGGCACGCGCACGCTCGATGTGATCTTCGTTGCCGCCTCAAAGCCGACCGTAACGCATCAGACGCTGCAAGCGCTGTTGAGCGAACCGGTGAACGGCACGGTCACCGCCGTGTATCCGGCGGGGGCAACGACGACCGAGCGGATGTTCGCGGTTCACACCGGCCTGCAGCGGTTGCCGGACGCATCCGACGTTCAGCTGGCGATCGGATTGAATCGCGCGCTCGGCGCGGCGCGTTCCGACGCGATCGCAATCATTCGCGACGACGCGCAAATCCCGCACGGGTTCCTGGCCCGCTTGCAGTCGGCGTTCACCCGGATTCCGCGCCTCGGCGCGGCGGTGCCGCGCGTCGGCGGTTCCGGCCGGCCCGAATCGCTCCCCGAGCAAAGCTATCGGAACTCCGCCGAGATGCAGGCGGTGTACGATCGCCGCGCCGAGCGGTTTGCCCGCCAGACGATGCTCCTCGACGTCGCGACGGCGCCGGTCATCATGGTCAGCCGCGAGGCGCTCGAGGTCGTGGGCGGCTTCGACGAGCGGTTCGGCTTTTCGCGGATCGGCGTCGAGGATTTCACCCGGCGCCTGCGCAGCGCCAATTTTCTCCTAGCGTGTTGCGAAGACGCGTATGCCCACCTCTTCCCGTTTGCCGAGGCCACGTCGTTCATCGCCAACATCGACGACTCGCCGTTTCTGCGCGCGGCATTCGATGAACGCTGGGCCGCGGAGCGCGGGTTCGACCCGGCGCGCGATCGCGTGCCCCTGCGCACCGGCGAACCTCCGCGGCCGGCCGAAAAGGACGGCTGGCGCATCTTGATGCCGCTCGGCAGCGAAGAGGAGTGGCAGCGCGTTCGCCCGTTACTGACGGAACTCGTCGGCGCGTTCCGCGTGAACGACGCGGTGGAGGTTGCCGTCGGACTCGACGGCGCGCTCCAACTGCAAACGGTGTTGCGCGAGATCCGCGAGTTGCTGCTGGCCTCGAACGTTCCGATGGAAGAAACGCTCAACGTCACGATCGATTTCGTGCCGGACCTCTCCGAGTGGCGCGAAGCCGGTGCGCGGCGGAACGCCCGCCTGGCCGGGATCGAGCGCGACGCGCTCGACGACCTGCCGGTGGTCGACGGCGCCGCCGGAGCGCGCGCCCTGATGGCCGCGGTCACCGCATGAGGACGCACCACGTTTTTTCGTCGCTGCAACCGTGGGCGTGGCGCGCGGAGTTGGTGCGCGAGCTGGTCTCGAGCGCCCATCTGGTCGCCGCGCGCATCGAACCGGTGACCCGCGGCCGCGAGCCGACGGCGTTCGTGGACCTGCACTTCAGCGACGGCGAACGGTCGCTCACGGTCCCGCTCGTGTACGTCGATTTGGCGCAACTCGACATTCGCGAAGCCGATCCGTTGATTTTCCCGCACGCACTGTTGGGGAACGTGATCGATGCGCACGCCTGCGAGGTCATCGACCGGGTGTTGCCCGATCTCGAACGCCGCTTCACCGACGGCGGATTCTGGACCGAGGAAGCGATCCTGTACGGCGACGGCGCGGGCTTCGAGGCGGCGCGAGCGCGCGGCTACTTCGGCGCGGCGCCCTTGGCGATCGCCCTGCCGCGCATCGCCGCAGCCGTGTATGCGCAGCGCTTCGCCTTCGACAAACACGTCGTCACCTACGGCGACCAGGCGGCGGAGTTTGCCGGCTTCCTCAAAGGCATCGCCGCATCGTGCGCCGTCGCGAACGGCGCCGGCCGCGCGAGCGATTGGTACGGCGACTTCGCGGTTGCCGACGTCGATCGGACCTACGACCTCGCGGTCGGAGACGGTCCGCCGCCCGCAGCGGCGGCGGTTTGCGTCCGCACCGACGGCGTAGGCGGACTGCGCGTCGCGGTCGCCGCCCCGCGGCCCGCGGACGTGATGATTTCATTCGGCGAAGCGGACGGCGCCGCGGCGGCGGCGTTCTCCGTCGTGGCCGCGCGCGAACCGTTCGCCCGAACGGTAACGCCGCTCGAGGTTCCGGCTGCGGTCGGCAGCTCGGCCGGCCGCATCGCGATCGTCGTGCGCCCCGATGCCTTGCAAGCACCGGATTCGGACACGGCCGAAGCGCGGTCGCTCGCCGTCGCGCTCCGTGCGGAGGGGTTCGCGGCGGAGGTCGTCAGCAGCGTGGACGAGCTCGGCCCGGCGGCTCCGGACCTCGTCCACCTGTTCGGCGTGCGGCCGGGCGGCTTCGCCCGCCGGGTCGCGGATTGGGCCAACGAACACCGTAAACCGTTGATCGTCCACGCCCTGCACGAGTCTCCCGCCAAGGGCGGCTACTGGGGGGCGCTGGTGGCGCCGATCTGTTTCAGCTACTCCGGCGACGACCTGAGCGTCAGCCGTTATCTCGAGATGCTGGCGGGGCGGGCCGTCGAGGTGGACGGCATCGGCCCGGACGTGCCGTATGCGCCCCCGGTCACCGGTGTCCCGGACGCGGAGCGCGTTCTGGCGCTGGCCGACGTGGTGCTCGTCAACTCACAGCGGGAGCTGGCCGTTGTCGAGGCGCTGCGCCCGCGCCGGCAGACGTTCATCGTCCCGCCGCTGCCGACGACCTTGGGACTCCAGGGCGGACCGATCGGCGCGCTGGTCGGTACCGATCCCTTCGTCTTGGTTCACGCGCCGATCTGGCCCGAGGCCAACCAACTGGTCTTGGCCCGGGCGGCGGCCAGCCTCGACGTGGCCACGGTTTTTGCCGGTGCCGTAGCCGATCCGGTCTATGCGGAGCGGCTGCGGGAATTTGCGCCGGAACGCGTCGTCTTGCTGGACGAGCCGCCGGCGGAGCTGGTTCCGAGCCTGTACCGGGCCGCGGCGGTGGTCGCCGACGCCGCCTGGACTACCCGCGGCCACGGCGCCCTTGCCACGGCGGCCGGCTTCGGCGCGGCGATCGTCTGCTCGCAGAACCGCTGGCTCGACCTCGGGGAGGGGGAAATTTGGACGGTGGACCCGGCGAACGCTGCGAGCGTCGCGCGCGGAATGGGCGAAGCCTGGGACGCCGTCGTGCACACCGACCAACGCATCCGGACCGCCGCCGCCGCAGCCCGCGAACGGCTGGGCCCGGCGGCGGCCGTCATCGTCGCCGCCTATGCTAAGATAGCGCAAGCGGTCTAAAGTCGCCGCCGGGCAAGACCGATAGTCCACTATAGGAGGTACGCTCGAACATGGACGTTCAGGCCGCTGCAGCAACCGCAAATATTCCACCGTCCGTACCGGCGCCGAGCACCCCCGCACCTGCGAGCGGCGCTCCCGTCATAGCCGCGGCTCCGGTTGCCGCAACCTCGCTCGTTCCTGCGGGTGCGGGCGGCTCGAATGCAGCCACGGCTTCCAGCACGACTACCGGCGCTTCGAGCAATGCGCATCCCGGCCTCGCGACGCTGCCCGCCGGTCCGCCGGACGGATCGAAGAAAGGCAGCGATGCCGATGCCACGCTCACCAGCGGCATCGCGCGGCTCTACAACATCCCGCAACAAGACGTTTCGGTTTCGTTTCAGATTTCGACGAATCCCAACGAAATCGTGACCGTCTTCACGGATACGAAAACCGGTAAGGTGATCGTGCAGTTTCCGAGCGAAACGATGATCGCCCTGGCGAAGCTTTTCGACAAACTCGACGGAAGCGTCGTCAACAAGAAGGTGTAGTTCGTGTCAGCCACTTCGCCCACTTCAGCTACTTCGGCAACTTCGGGAACACTGGGCGACGCCGCCCCGGTATCGTTTCCGGGCATTGCGTCCGGTATCGATTACAACTCGATCATCGAGAAGTATACCGCCGATACGCTGCTGCAAGAGAAGCCCGATCAAGCGCAGATCAACAACCTCAACGCGCAGAACACGGCGATCCTCAAGATCACCAATCTGATCGGCGCAGTTCAGGATTCGCTGACCGCACTCAGCAACCCGACGCTGTTCAACGCGTACAACGCGGCCGTCTCGAATACCGCGAGCGGCTCGCCGGCGGCAACCGCGACGCAGATCAGCGGGCAGACGCCGGTTGCGGGCACGTACATCATCAACGCGCAGACCGCGGCCACGCCGACGTCGATCACGAACAATCCCAACGCGAACGCCGCGCTGAACACGACGGTTCCCCTCGCTGCGGCCGGCACGTCGATCAGCCCGAGTAACGGCAATGCGGCGAGCGGTACGTTTACGGTCAACGGCGTCCAGATCAACTACAACGTCACGACCGACTCGATCACCCAGATCGTGAACGCGATCAATACCGCGCTGCAGGGCACCGACGGCGGCAGCGCGACGCTCAACGCGAACGGAACGGTCACGCTCACCGGCGTCCAGACGCTCGGCAGCGGCGCCGATAGCGGCAACTTGGAGCAAGTGCTCAAGATCGATGACGCGCAACTGACGCCGACCACGCTCAATCCGGCGCTCGCGCTCGACAACGAGAGCCTGGCTACCGACCCGACGGCCACCGCCCCCCCGATTACCCTCCCAAGCGGAACCGCAATCTCCGCCGACGTTCTGGCGACCCCGCCGGCCGCTTCGGGCGTCATCGACGTCAACGGCACCGGCGTCGCTTGGAACAACGGGCAGTCGTTGTCGACGATCCTCGGCAACATCACCGCCGTGACGGGTGGTACCGCCACGATGACCAACGGCCAGATCACGCTCAGCGGCGGCACGCTCACCTCGTTGTCGGACACGTCGGGGAACCTCACCCAGGCGCTCGACCTCACCGGCGCGATCGCCGGCAACTCGACGACGAGCACGGCCAACATCGCGCCGGCGTCCGTTGTCGTCAACGGCATTGCCGTCGGGTACAACCCGCAGACGCAATCGCTCAACACGATCCTCGCCAATATTGCCTCGCAAGTGGCCGGGGTGACCGGGACGGTCACCGGCAACAAGCTCACGCTCAACGGGCTGACGTCGCTCGCCGACGGCGCCGGCAGCAATTTCCTCGAAGCGCTCAACCTCACCGGTCCGATCGTGGCCGGCTCGACGACCAGCACCGCGTCGGTCGAGAATACGTCGAGCACGGTCACCAGCTCGTCGCCGATTGCCGGCATCGATGAGTACTCGCTGCTGGGCCAGGCCAACAACGCCGGTTTCGCGACCGCGGTCACGAACGGCACGTTCACGATCAACGGCGTTCAGTTTACGGTCAACACCGCGACGGATTCGCTGAGCGATCTGATCACCGACATCAATACCTCGAGTGCCGGCGTCACCGCGAGCTATAACCAGGAAACGTCGTCGCTCCAACTCACGAGCAACACGCCGGGGCCGCAGAGCATCCTGCTCGGTGCGACCGGCGACTCGAGCAATTTCCTCACCGCCGCCGGACTCAAAACCGGTACGACGACGGCGGGGACGCAAGCGTCACTGACCTTCACCAACGCACAAGGCGCAATCCAGACCGTTTACAGCGCGACGGACAGCTTCACGAACGCGATTCCCGGCATCAACCTCACCGTCAACAGCTCGTCGCCGGCATCGCTGCCGGCCGGCTCGCAGTTCTACACCGTTACGGTCGCGTCCGATCCCACCCAAGCCGAAGCCGCGATCAACAAGTTCATTACGGCCTACAACGCCGCCATCGTCGAGCTGAATAAGGACACGCAGGCTCCGACCGTGTCGGCCGGAACCGATTCGACGACCGGCGTCGCTTCGTCGAGTTCGAGCGGCGGCGGCGTCCTGTACGGCAACTATCAGATCTCCGACTTGAAGGACCAGCTCGTCAGCTTGGTCAGCGGCTTCATCCCGTCCGGTTCGACGTCGTACAACTCGCTGCAATCGGTCGGCGTTCTGCTCGACACGAATTCCCAAGAAGTCGGCGCGGACTCCACCGATTCGACCGACTCGAGCGATTCGAAAGACAGCTCCAATTCGGCCAACAACAACTTCACGGTCAACGCGACCAGCGGGCAGTTGCAGGCGCTCGATACGACGACGTTCGCCGCCGCCTACGCGGCCGATTCGTCCGCCATCGCAAATCTGTTCACGCTCCAGCCGCAACTCACCAGTTCGCAAGCCGGCGCTCAGCCCGTCGCCGGTGCGACCTACGGATTCTCGTACCTGATGGGCTCGGAGCTTGCGAATGTCGACGGGTTGTCGACGTTCTTGAACAATAGCGTCGTCACGCCGGCCGACCTGGGCAGCGTTTTGCTCACGAACCTCACCGATTCGAACAACCAGCAGATCGATACGCTGCAGGCGCAGATCTCGCTCATCAATCAGGAAGCGACGCAACAAGCCGACTCGCTGCGAGCACAGTTTACGGCCAGCGAGTCGCAGATTGCGGAGCTGCAAGCTCTGCAATCGCAGATCGCGGCGATCGGACACTGACGCAGCAGTGAGCGCAACATCGCCGAGCATGAAGTACCTGGAAGCGTCGATTGCGACCGCTTCCAAGGAAGACTTGATGGTCAAGATCTTCGATGCGATCGTCATGTACACGCGCAAAGCCGTCGATCGGATGACGACCGACCCCAGCGACATTCAGGGGCGGCACGACATGCTCCGCATGGCTCAGAAGGCCTGCGGCGCGGCGATCGATGCGATCGACTTCGAGCTCGGCGGAGAGCTTGCGGCGAGTAACTGCGCCCTCTATCAGTTCTGGTACCGCGAACTCGTGGCGGCCAACATCGAAGGCGACGTCAAACGCGCCGAGGGGCTCGTTCCCCAGATGCTCATCATTCGCAACGCGTGGGCCGAAGCGGTCCGCCGCTACAAGATCGAATTCGCCAGTGCGGAGCCGCGTCAAGACGTCGCTGTGGTATGATTCGCCCGGCGGTCGAGCTCATCGTCGCGCTCGAACGTGAGTGCCTGAAGGTTGACGGCGCGATCGCGAAGCGCCAGTGGGACGTGTGCGAGCAGTCGTGGCGCGCGCAGCGGCTGCTGACGCACGAGCTCGACATCGCGCTGCGCGAGAAGCCCTTGGGGCCGGCCGACGACGCCAAGATGAAGAAGCGCATCGCGCGGTTGTCCACGTATCGCGAAGGCCAGCTCAAGCGCCTGAAGGCGTTCAACGACGCGTGCGCGACGCGCTTGGCGAATATGGGCAAGTTCAAGGCGTTCGCGAAAAACGTCGCCACGGAACGGCGTTCGTCGCTGCTCGACGTCACCAGCTAGCGGATGAAGGCGGTCATTCTCGCCGGTGGCTTGGGCACGCGCATCAGCGAGGAGACGCAAGTTCGGCCCAAGCCGATGATCGAGATCGGCGGCTACCCGATCATCTGGCACATCATGAAGACGTACGCGCACTACGGCATCACCGATTTCATCGTCTGCTGCGGCTACCGCGGGTACATGATCAAGGAATATTTCGCCAACTACGCGTTGCACAATTCGGACGTGACGATCGACTTCCGGACCGGCCGCACGACCGTGCACCAGAGCTCGACCGAACCCTGGTCGGTGACGCTGGTCGACACCGGCGACAAGACGCAAACCGGCGGCCGGCTCAAGCGGGTCCGCCACTACATCGGCGACGAGGAGTTCTGCTTCACGTACGGTGACGGCTTGAGCGACGTGAACGTCGCCGACGTCATCGCGTTGCACCGTCAGCGCGGTACCGCGGCCACGCTCACCGCCGTGCAGCCGCCGGGCCGTTTCGGCGTTTTGGGTTTCGACGAGCAGAAGATCGTCAGCTTCAAGGAGAAGCCGCAGGGCGACGGCTCGTGGATCAACGGCGGCTACTTCGTGCTCACACCCGCCGTGTTCGATTTGATCGCCGGCGACGAGACGGCGTGGGAAGCCGAACCGCTCAGCAAACTCGGGGCGTCGGGCGAGTTGTCGGCCTATTTGCATCGCGGTTTTTGGCAGCCGATGGACACGTTGCGCGACAAAGTGATGCTCGAGGATCTGTGGGCGAACGGACGGGCTCCTTGGCGCAAGTGGTGAGCGAGGCTTGGAACGAACGTTGCGCCCTGGTCACCGGCGCGACCGGGATCGTCGGCTCGTGGCTCTGCCAAGCGCTGCTCGAACGGGGCGCGGCCGTCGTTGCACTGGTGCTCGACGACGATTCGCAATCGCGCTTCTATCGTGAGGGTATCGACCGCCGCTGCCGGATCGTGCGCGGCGACCTCGCCCGCGTCGAAGACTGCGCGCGGGCGATCAACCTCGAGGGCGCCGACGTGGTCTTTCATCTGGGCGCGCAAACGATCGTCGGGACGGCCTTGCGCGATCCGCTGGAATGCTTCGAGTCGAACGTTCGCGGCACGTACAATCTCCTCGAATCCGCGCGCCGGCTGGCGCCGCTGGTGCGTGCCGTGGTCGTCGCATCCAGCGACAAGGCGTATGGCGATTCGCCCGTGCTGCCGTACACCGAAGACATGCCGCTCAACGGCCGCCATCCGTACGACGTTTCCAAGAGCTGCGCCGATCTGATCGCGCAGGCCTACGCGCATACCTACGATCTCCCGGTGACGATCGCGCGCTGCGGAAACATCTACGGCGGCGGCGACTTGAACTGGAGCCGCATCGTCCCGGGGACGATCCGCAGCTTGCTGGCCGGCGAGCGGCCGGTGCTGCGCAGCGACGGCGGCCCGACGCGCGACTATATCTACGTCAAGGACGTCGTCGACGCGTACATCGCGCTCGCGCACGCGACGTTGCGCGACGGGCTGGGTGGCGCCTATAACTTCAGTCCCGGCTCGCCGGCCAGCGTCACCGACATCGTCGCTGCGATCGGCCGCGTGATGGGGGTCGAACCGAACCCGGACGTGCGTGGAACCGCGACGATGGAGATCCGCGATCAGACGCTCGATTCGCAGAAAGCGCGCAGTCTGCTCGGGTGGAATGCGCGCTGGTCGCTCGAGGACGGTTTGCGCGAGACCGTCGCGTGGTACCGGGCCTACCTGACCGCCTGATCTTCTAGCTCACGGTGATGTAGGTCAGTTCCGCGCGCACGTGCCGTTCGACGATGCGCGGCGCGGACTCATCGAGCGGCACGAGCCGTTGCCGGCCCTCCTCGAGCACCATCATCCGGGGCGTGCCGGTCACGGCGTCGCTCTCCCACTCGCGCGGCGCCGAGCTGTTGCTGCCGCGATCGTAGTGCGCGCAGCGCACGCGGGCGTCGAGCCGCACGGTATGGCCGGCGTGCCGGACGCGCTCGCAGTAGAGATAGTCCTCGTCGCACAAGAGTGCGCGCCGAACGGTGCGCTCGACGTACACGTGCGCCGGGAAGTAGGGAGCGGTGAGCGCGCGGGCGGCCGCGGTGCGCAACAGCGCGCAACCGAAGCCGATGCCGTCAACGCGATCGGTGGACGTCGAGGTGAACGCCGGAACGTGCGCGGTCGACGTATCGCCGGAATCCCAGTTGGCAACGGCGATCGGGCGAGCCGAATCACGGCTGTAGTAGAGTCCGCCGACGACCGCGGTGGTGGGATCGGACTGCGCGGTCTCGACCAGCATTTCGAGCGCGGTGGGCGGCAGCACGATGTCGTCGTCGACAAAGAAGAGGTAGTCGAAGCCGCCTTCGAGGGCGTCCTGCATGATGAGCTCGCGTTGCGCGGGGACGTAGCTGCCGGTGACGATGCTGCGCTGCAGCGCCTCGACGCCGAGCGGCAAGCGCAACTGCGCCAGCGCTTCGATGAACGGGGCCGTCGGCGCCCCGCCCGACGCCACGCCGAGCAGGACCCGGCTGGCGCTCACGACGTGAGGGCTGTTTTGAGGGCGCCCACCAGGCGCCGGCCGGCCGCGTCGACCGTTGCCGGCGGGGCCGGGATGACGAACGAATCGGCTCCCACGGACGCGACGCACAACGGCACGAGCCAGGCCAGGGCCGATGAGCGGTAGGCGGCCAGGGCCGATTCGCAGTCCTCGGTACCGCGCCGGTCGACGCCGTCGAAGGTCGAGCCGGCCAGCGTCAGCAGCGCGATGCGCGTGCGCAGCGTCGCGTCGCGCTCGGAGGGCTGGATCAACGCGCCGATGGCTTGCCATTCCGTTTTGAGCAGATCGCGGCGCAAGCGCCGTGGCGGCGGAAACGCCTGCGGTGGCGTCGGCTGGCTCCAGGGCAGCGCGAGCCCGTCGAGATCGCTTTGGACGATCCGGTATTGCGGCGTTTTTCCCATCCGTGAATGCACCAGGGCCCGGCCGAGGAGCTCGATGTCGCGGCGCAAGAACGCCGGGTAGCCGCCGCTCTCCGGCCCCTCGCCGATTTCGGCGCACGCGATGCTCGATATCATCACGTAGTGCGCGATGATGCCCGGAACGTCGGGCGTGAACAGCCGGTCGAGCAGCGCAACGTCGTTGTTGCTTAGCGTGCGGTAGCGAACCATCCGCCCCGGGGCCGGCGCAGCAGTGCGCAGCGGCGGCGCTTTCGGGGCGGTCTTCTTGGCCGCGGCCGGCGGCGCGAACAGCGGCAGCGATGCGGGCGGCGCGGCAACTTCGGCGACGGCCGGTTCCGGTTCGGCCGCCGGCGCGGGTTCGGCGACCGGCTCGGGCTGGGCGATTGCCGGCGCGGGAGCGGGCGCGCTCGCTGCCGGAACGGCCGGTGGTGTCACCGCGACCGCGGGCTCGGCGACCGGTAGTGCGGCGGCCGGTGCTGCTGCGTCCGGCGGCACGGCCGCCGGCGGAGCGGGCACGGGCACGGGCTCGGGACGTTCGAGCACCACCGGCGGCAGAATCGGTTCGGCCGACGGCGAGGCGGCCAGCTCTTCGGCTTCCTCTTCGGGCTCCAACTCGTAGAACGGCCGCGGCGCTTCGACCCCCGCGGGCGTGGCCGGCGTGCCGCGCTTGATCGTGATCCCCGGTGTCCCGACGACCGGCACGCCGTTGGTTTGCAAGCGCGGCTGTAAGTAGAGGGTGTTCACGCCCGGCAACACGCCGAGCTGAAACGTCACCTTCGACGACGTCGCACCGGGCAGACGCGCGATCGGCAAGCCGCCGGCGAAGAGCTGTTCGGGGGCTTGCGGTTCGCGCCCGTCGATGCGCAACGAACCGGCGCGGAATTCCGTTTCGACCGGAATCGACATCTGCAGCTTCGATTCGGGCGCCGGCGCCGTGCCGTCGTTGAACACGTCGACGGCGATGCCGATGACGGCGCCCGGAATGACGCCCGCTTTCGGTGCGGCCGCGACCGCGACGCGCAAGCGTGGTGCATCGTCGATGACGGCGTCCGGCGGCCGCGTGACGATCGATTCGGCACCGAACGAGGACGTGGTCCGTTTATTCGGCGACGCTCCTTTGCCCGGTTCGTTGTGCCGGAACTCCAGGAGCCGCATGTCGGCGTTTCGCTCGAATAGTTCCTCGATCGATTGTTGGTCCACGGTCAGCGCCGCACGCTACGGGAACCGGAACGCAAGCCAGGGCCAGCGGCGGGTCTTTTCGGTTTCGGGCGTTTGTTGCTCCTCGGGCGGCGGGGGCGCGGCCGGTTTCATGCCGCGGCTGCGAATCGCAACCTCCGCATCGACGTTGAGCGCACGCGGATGGCCGCGCAGTGCGGCTTCCTCGAGCGTCGCATGCGCCAGCGTCAGCAGCCGCCGCGGCGTTCCGAGCGAGGTTTCGATGATCAGATCGAGCGCGTCGGGCGCAAACATCATGCTCAGATCGCCGCCGCCGCCGGCGCGCGAGAGGCGGTGCGCGAGCAGCGCGCGCGTGTCGGCCGGGCCAAGCGCGGCGAGATCGATCCAGCCCGCGACGCGGTCGGCAAGGTTCCGGCGTTTGTTGACCTGATCGCGGAATTCGCTCTGCCCGAAGAGCACGATGTTGAGCAGTTTGCGCTCCGGAACGTCGAAGTTGAGCAGCAGGCGCAGCGTTTCCAGATTTTCGTCGCTGAGATTCTGCGCTTCGTCGATGAACAGTGCGACGGTCGCGCCGTCGACGACGGCGGCATCGTAGAAGAAGTTCTTCAGCGCGTTCTTCAATGCGGCCGGCGAGCGAGGCGGAAACGCGAGGCCGAACGCGCGGCCGATCGTGACGAGAAATTCGATGTCGCCGGCGAAGCTCGGGTCGAGGATCTTGCCCAGGCGCACGTTCTCGCGGTTGAGCAGCTCGCGCTCGATCGCGCCGGCCAAACTGGTTTTGCCGGTTCCCGGATCGCCGACGACGATCATCAGGCCGCGGGACTGCTCGATGGACTGCACGAGCCGGTTTTTCGCGTGCGCGAGGTTTCCGGTCGAGCGATAGAAGTGCGGATCGGCGGTATCCAAGAACGGATCCCGCTCGAGTCCGAAATGCTGGAAGTACGGCATCATACGAGCAACCCTGCCCTAACCGGAAACCCGCTGTGAGTCGTCACGAAAGCATCCTATGGAGAAGCCCACCTGTATTCCCTCCGCCCGGGGGGAAGGCCCGCAGATGTGATCCAGACCCTTCGCCGCGCGGGCTTCGGCCTCAGCGGCCGGCGTGTTAAGAATCCCTAGCGTTCGCACCGTACGACGGGCCGCCCGCCCGGCCGCCGGCCGGGGGGCCGAAGGCGGCCCCGCCACGTCCTGCGCCGAACCGGGACCCACGATGCTCGATGTCGCTGCCGGCGAACCGATGACCCTCGCGCGCCTGTTGGCACCGGCCACGGTCGCGGCGTTTTTCGAGCGCTACTTCGAGCGCGAAGCGCTACACGTTGCGCGCAACGATGCGAACTACTTCGACGAGCTCTACGGCCTCGCCGACGTCGAGACGGCGATCCACGTCGGCGCGCGCGACGCCGGACGGTTCGCGATGACGAAGGGCGGTACCACCGTCGATCCGGCCGAACTCCAGGTCGAGCGTACGAACATTCGCGCGAACTATACCGGCAAACCGCCGCTCAACGTCCTCGATCCGCGGGCGATCGCCGAGCGCTTCGAGCGCGGCCACACGCTGCTGATCAGCGATGCCGCGCTCTTCAGTCCGCGCCTGCAAGCGCTCTGCAACCAGATCCAGCGCGAGACGCTGATCTACGTTCAGGCCAACATCTACCTCACGCCGCCGAACGAGCAAGGTTTCGCGCTGCACCACGACACGCACGACACGCTGGTGCTGCAGATCGAAGGCACCAAACAGTGGCGTGTGCGCCCACCGCTCGTCGAGTTGCCGATCGAGAGCCAGCCGTCATCGCCCGGGCGCGCGCAAGGCGACGTCCAGGTGTACGACCTGGCCGCCGGCGACACGCTGTATCTGCCCCGCGGACACCGCCACGAGTGTGTCGCCGGTACCGTGCGCAGCTTGCACGTCACGTTGGCGCTGCTGCCGGTGCGCGCGATCGAGTTGGCCGAAGCGGCGCTGCGCGTCGCGGCCACCGTCGACGTCGAGCTGCGGCGTTCGCTCGCGTACGGCTGGCAGGACACGGAGGGCTTCGCCGAGCGCTTCGGCGCGTTTCTCGTCGAGCGCTTGCGTGGCGCTCTGAGCGGTCCGGTGATGCGCGCCGCGCGCGACCTCGTCGTGAACGAGCTCTTCGCGACGACGCGCGCCCTGGCCGCCGGTGCGCTCAGCGACGCTGCGGCGCTGCCCGCGCTCGGGGCGTCGTCGCGCGTGGCCTTACGGATCGACGCGCCGTTCGTCATGCGCGCCGGCGGCGAGGATATCGTGCTGATCGCGGCCGGCAAGGCGACGACGCTGCCGGGGAACTGCGTCGAGGCGATTCGCGCCTTGCGGGCCGGCCCGATGACGGTTGCGGCGCTCGAGGCAATGCTGCCCAACGCGGGGCTCGCCCTCGCCCGGCTGCTGGTACTCGACGGGTTGGCGACGATTCTCGGCCCCTAGGGGGCGGAGAGGAACCCGTGCGTGCCGATAGTGAGGGTATGGAGCCGCTCCCGCTCATAACGGTCGTCATCACGACCTATAATTACGCGCATACGGTCGGCGTCGCGATCGAGAGCGCCCTGGCGCAAGACTACCCGGAACTCGAGGTGCTCGTCCTCGACAATTGTTCGACCGACGGCACGCCCGAGGTCATCGAACGCTACCGGGCCGACCTGCGCTTGCGGTACATCCGCAACGAGCGCAACATCGGGATGGTCCCCAATCACAACAAGGGCCTGCGCGAGGCGCGCGGGGAGTTCGTCAACTTCCTTTCGGCCGACGATTTCTTGCTGCCGGGTCATCTCACGCTGTCGTACCGGTACTTGCGCGACCACCCGGAGATCGACGTGCTGTACACGTCGACGTATTTCTGCGAGGAAGCCGGGCGGTTCACCGGCATTCGCCAGATGAGCGGTCAGCCGTTCGGAGCCTACGCGGGCGGGCGCAACGAGTTTGCGGGTTTGCTCATGGAAGGCTGCTACATGTGCTTTCCGACCATGCTCATGCGGCGCGACCTCTACGAACGGTTCGGCGAACTCGACGAAGCGATCAAGGCCGCCGACTACGAGATCGTGGTGCGTTGGGCGGCGAACGGCGTGCGCTTCGCCTACTTGCCCGAGCCGACCGTCGGCGTTCGCCTGCACAGCGCGCAGCAGAGCAGTCTGGAGAACTACGTCGCCGACGCCGGCGACATCCGTGAATTCGTGTACATCCTCAACAAATTTGCGGAATCGTTCGCCGACCGGCTGCGCGGCTGGGAGACGGGGATATCGCGGCATATGTGGGGGCGCTTCGAAACGGCGCGCCAAGCGGGCGTGCTCGACGCCGACGGCCAACTGCGCGCGACCCTGATGGAGTGCGACCGGATGCTGACCGACATCCGCGTCCGCAACGCGAGCGTCGCGCGCACACCGCGGCCGACCGTGATCGTGCTGCCGGGGTGCCCGCACATCTCCCTGATGGAGCGCACGCTGCGTTCGCTCGTCGCGCAAACCTATTCCGATTGGGAAGCGATCGTGCTTCAGGACTCCGGTCAATCGCTCGGGCCGCTGGGCGCGCTGCTCGATCCGCGCGGACGGATCCGCGCCATGCGCTTCATCGACGTCGTTTCCGAAGGCTCGGCGATCAATACCGGCTTGCGCGTCGGCGCCGGCGATACGTTTATCGTTCTGCGCGCCGGGACCACGCTGCCGCTCGATCATTTCGAGCGGGCTCTGGGGCCGGTCGCCTCCGGCGCGGTCAACGTGGTGCGCACCTCCGCCGCCGTGCTCATCGACGACGGGAGCCCGGTGCCGACCTTCGAGCGGAACGTCTTCATGCCGCCGAGCGAACCTCGGCTTCCGTACATCGCGCCGTTCGGGCCGCCCGAGTCGCTGATCTTCACGCGCACGGCCGTGGACCTCGCCGGCCGCTTCAACGAGCGGCTGACCGGCTTCACGGTGTGGGAGTTCTTGCTGCGGGCGCAGATGCAGATGCCGGTTGCGGCCGTCCATTCACCGGTGCTGCTGTACGCGCGCGCCGGTTCGGGCGACGTCTACGCGCAGTACGCGGGCCTGCCGTCGGTCGTGCGGGCCGTCCACAACGCCTTCAAGACCGAGGACATGTCGGTCAAGATCGAGCGGGAGGCGTATTTGCGGTCGTTGCAGGGCGCGTTGGAACGTGGTCCGGAAGCATCGTCGACCGTGGCCGGGATCGCTCAACTGCTCCAGGCGGCGAATGGCACGGATCTGCTTGCCGGCACCTGAGCGGCGCTGCGCGCCGTGACGTTTGCGGCGACGGCGCTCGCGGGCGTCCTGCTGATCAACTTCGATCGCGTGACCGACGACCGCGGCTGGTTCGTGCGCGTGTATGACGAGGACGCCTTCGCCGAGCGCGGTCTGTGCACGGTGTTTCCCCATCACGCCGAAGCGCGCAACACGCGGCGCGGTACGATTCGCGGCTTGCACTGGCAACGCGATCCACACGGCGAGACGAAGGTCATCCGCTGCACGCGCGGCGCCGCCTTCGACGTGCTGGTCGACGTCCGTCCCGGTTCGGCGACCTTCGGGCACTGGGCCGCCTTTGATCTCAGCGCCGATGCGGCGAGCGGACTCTACGTCCCGCCCGGCATCGCGCACGGCTATCAGACGCTCGCCGACGACACCGAATTCCACTACCTCCTCTCCGAACGGTATCGGCGCGAGGCGGCGGCCGGCATCGCCTACGACAGCCCGGAGCTGGCGATCGCGTGGCCGCTGGCGCCCGGCACGGTCTCCCAACGCGATCGCGATCTGCCCGCGTTCGTCAGGGATCGATCGTGAGCGCCGGGATGGCGGTAGCGAAGCGCCCGCCCCACGTGCGCACGTCGGCGAGCTCGTCGCGAATCTCGGTTGCGATGTTCCAGGGGAAGATCACGACGTAGTCCGGACGCTCCGCACGCAAGCGTTCGGGCGTTACGATCGGAACGCGGACGCCGGCGATCAAGCGGCCCTGTTTGTGCGGGCTCTTATCGGCGACGAACGCGATGAAATCGGTGCGCACGCCGGAGAAGTTGAGCAGCGTCGTCGCCTTGGCGGCGGCGCCGTAGCCCGCGACGCTCTTGCCGGCGCGGCGCGCACCGATGAGGAACTCCAGGAAGTCGCGCTTCACCCGCATCGCCGCTTCGCCGAAGGCGGTGTAGGTCGCGATGCGCTCGAGGCCGTGCGCGCGTTCCTTGGCGAGCAGCGCGGCGACGGCGCCTTCCGGCGCGCGTTTCCCGCGGTGTCCGGCGAAGATGCGCAGCGATCCGCCGTGCGTGGAGATTTCCTGCACGTCGAAGATCGCCAACCCGTGCCGGTCGAAGAGCGGGACGAGCGCGAGCACGGAGAGATACGAAAAATGCTCGTGGTAGATCGTATCGAACTGGACGCCTTCGATCAGGTTGAGCACGTGCGGGAACTCGATCGTGGCGAACCCCGCCGGTGCGAGCAGGCGGGCGATCCCGCCCACGAAGTCGTTGATGTCCGGGACGTGCGCGAGCACGTTGTTGGCGATGATCAAGTCGGCCGGGCCGTAGTCGGCGGCGACGCGCGCCGCCAGCTCGCGGCCGAAGAACTCGTCGATCGTGGGCACGCCGCGTTCGCGCGCCACCGCGGCGACGTTCGATGCCGGATCGATCCCGAGCACCTCGACGCCCGCGCGGATGAAGTACTGCAGCAGATACCCGTCGTTGCTGGCGAGTTCGACGACGCGCCGGCCGGGGGCGATGCCGCGTTCGTGCAACATCTGCCCGACGTACGTCTCGGCATGCTGCAGCCAGCTCGTCGAGTACGACGAGAAGTAGGCATAGTCGCGGAAGATTTGCTCGGGCGTTTCGAAAACGTCGAGTTGGACCAGCAGGCACGCCTCGCACACGTAGGCGTGCAGCGGGTAGAACGACTCGCCGCGTCCGGCATCCTGCGGTTCGATGAGAGCGTTAGAGGGCGGCGAGAGCCCGAGATCGATGAACGTCACGGCCAGCGGCGCATCGCACGAGCGGCAACGGGGTCCGGCGGCTGCGTTCACTGCGCTCATCCTCACTCGGCGATGCGGCCGATGCGGGCCGGGTTTCCGTAGACGACCGCGCGTTCGGGGACATCGCGAATCACGACGGCGCCGGCGCCGACGATCGCCCCGGCGCCGATCGTCACCCGCGGCACGACCGCGGCGCCGGTGCCGATGAACGCGTTGCGGCCGACGACGACTTCCCCGGCGAGGGCCGCTCCCGGCCCGACGTGGACGCCGTCCTCGAGCCGGCACTCGTGATCGACGCTGGCCGACGTGTTGATGATGCATCCGGCGCCGATGCGAGCCGCGGCGGCCACCGCCGCGAGCGCGAGGATTTGGCTGCCGGGGCCGATCGAAGCGTCGGCGGCGACGAAGGCGCGCGGGTGGACGGCCGCCGGGATGATGTAACCCGCAGCCGCCAGCGCCTGCTGCAGCGTCAGCCGCTCGGCGCCGCGCGAGCCGCCGATGGCGACCAGCGCGTGCACGTCGCCGGCGTGCGTGCGACGCCAGGCGCGTAAGGCGCTCTCATCGTGGAAGATCGGCACGTTCGGCAAGAACGACGTGACGGCCGGATCGCCGTCCACCAACGCGACGATCTCGTAGTCCAGCGCGCCGAGAAACTCGGCCAGTACGCGCGCCTGGCCGGTCGCGCCCCAGAGCACGATCGCCTTCATCGCGCGAGCTTACGAATCGAAGAAACTGCGAACGCCGTCGATGACCCGTTGGACGTGCGCTTCCTTCATCAGCGAATGCAGCGGCAGCGTGAGCACCTCGTCGACGACGCGCTCGGTCACCGGCATCGGCGAGCGGCGCGCGCCGGCAAAATACGTATGACGGTGCACCGGCACGAAGTGGATCCCGACTTCGACGTTACGCGCGGTCAGATGCTCGATGAGGGCCTCGCGGCGGCCGCCGGTTACGCGCAGGCTGTAGATGAACGGTGAGACGTCGGCGTACGAACGCCGCAGGACGCGCAATCCGGCGATGCCGTCGAAGGCGGCCGAATAGCGCGTGCAGACGGCCTGACGGCTGGCGATGAATTCGTCGATGCGCTTGATCTGGGAGACGCCGATGCTGGCCATGATGTTGGTCAGGTGGTAGCGATAGCCTTCGCTGACGACGTCGTAGTCCCAGGCGCGTTTGTTCTTGTAGCGCAACGTCGTGTCTTTGTCGACGCCCAGCAGCCGGTAGTGTTGCAACCGGTCGACTTCCTCCGCGCTCGACGTCACGACGCAGCCGCCGTCGATCGACGTGATGATCTTGACCGGATCGAAGCTGAAGCACGCGAGGTCGCCGCTGCTGCCGATCTTCGCGCCGTCGATCGTGGAACCGAAGGCGTGACAGCCGTCCTCGATCACGCGCAGCCCGTGCCGTTTCGCGAGCGCGTAGACCTCGGCCGAACGGCACGGAATTCCCGAGAAGTGGAGCGGGATGATCGCCTTGGTGCGCGGCCCGATCAGCGCTTCGGCGGATGCGATGTCGACGCCCAGGTCGTCGTCGTTGATGTCGCACATGACGACGCTCGCGCCGGTGGCGCGAACGGCTTGATGATCGGCGACGTAGTTGAACGACGGCGTGATGACTTCGTCGCCCGGCCCGAGGCCGGCCGCGAGGCAGGCGATGTGCAGTGCCGAGGTGCCCGTATTCGTGCAGACGACGTTGCGGCCGCCGCCGAGGTAGCTCGCGATGCGCTCTTCGAACTCTTTGGTCGTCGCGCCCATGCCGAGCCAGCCGACGTCGAGCGCGTCGGTGAGATGCTTGAGCGTATCGACTCCGATGCACGGAACGAAGACGGGAATCTTGTCCGACTGGTCGAGCGCGCTCTCGGCCGGTGGCCGCTCGGTGACATTTGGCATGGGTTGGGCTCCTTGGGGCCCCTTGGGGTATTCGGTTCTCCCGCGGTCTTTCTTGAGAGCGAAGGTGGAACGTCCGCAGCGCCCGGAGAACGCGCGCAACGTGTACGTAACGGGCGGGGTCGACCGCTTGGTGTGGCGGCTCGGCCGTCAACTCGACGCCTTCGCGCCGCGTCCCGAACGTCAGCCCCTCGGCCCGCTCGTCGAGCGCGCGCTGACCCGTGCCGAGACGTGCTTTGCCTACAGCGCGCTGCCGGGTTACCGCACGGCCGAGGATGCGCTGCAGTTCGACCCGGCCCACGCCGATCAGTACGCGATGTTCGTGTGGTTTTGCAGCAACGAAGCCTGGCGCGGTGACGACCCCGCACTCGCCGCCGACCTGTTCTTGCTGAACAAGGCGCTCAACGGCATCGTGTGCATGTGGGACACGGCGCTGCCGGCGGTGTTCTTGTGGATTCACACCGTCGGCACGATGCTCGGGAAGGCCGAGTACGGTGAACGTTTCGTCGCCTACCACAACGTGACGGTCGGGACCGATCGCGGGGCCCGCCCGGCCTTCGGTGAGGGGACGATCCTCTTCGCCGGCTCCAAGGTCGTGGGCGGCGCGCGGATCGGCGCGCGTTCGCTGGTGTCGCTCAACGCGGTCGTGATCAACGAGACGATCCCGGACAACACGATCGCGATCGGAAGCTCGCCGCACCTGACCCTGAAAACCCGTCGCCGCTGGCTTTACGGCGACTATTTTCGCGACGAAGCCGCCCCGCCGTGAGCGGGCTGCTGACGCTGCGCGACGGGATCCCGCGTTTCGCCGCCAAGGTGCGGGCGCGGGAGCCGGTGACGATCGTCGCCTTCGGAACCAGCATGACGCTCTTCGGGCAGTACCTCGCGCGCTTACCGGCCGCCCTCGAGGCCGCGACGCACGGCGCGCCGATTCGCTTGGTCAACCGCGGGCTGCGCGGGTTCATGACGTTCGCCGCAGCCTTCCGGGTCGCCGCGGACGTGCTGCCGCAGGTGCCCGACCTGGTCCTGATCGAGTTCGCGCACAACGACGCGGCCGGCGCTGCGGTCGAGGCCATCGCCCCCGCGCTGGACGGGATGGTCGAACAGGTACGCCGGGTCAGTTCCGGTTGCGATTTTGCCTTTGTCTACCTCGCGCAGGCCGGGGCCGCGGCCGGCGGCCCGACCGCGGCGATGACGGCCTACGAGCGCGTCGCCGCCTACCACCGCTTTCCGTCATTCGACCTTGCTACGCTGAGCGAGCGGCTGGTCGCAGCCGGAACGGTCGGCTGGACGGGCGACGGGACGCCGGCGCTGACCTACGACGGCGTGCACCATACGGCGTTGGCGGAGGAGCTGCTCGGGCAACCCTTCGCAGCGGCGTTCGTCGACCTGCTGCACGCGTCGACCGCCGTGCCGGGCCCGCCGCGGCCCGTGAGCGATCGTTCGCTCAGCGGCGCATGGCGGGCACCCGCCTCGCGTTCCCTCGGCAGCGGCTCGTGGGGGGTCGGTCTGCCGCATAACCACGATAGCCGTAACGCCCAAGCCTACGAGGACGACGTCGCGGAGGCGTTGGCGCCCGAAGCGACGCTCGTCGTCCCCTTCGAGGGTTCGCGGGTTCTCGCATGGGTGATGGGCAGCGGTACGGTCCGGGTGAGCCTGGAGGGTTGGGCCGAACAGCGCCTGCTCGACGTAGCGGCCAGCCGGGCGTGGAATCTGGTCGATCTCTCCCCGGCCTTGCCCGGCGGCAGCTACGTCCTCCACGTGACGGTGCTGGAGCCGCCGGTCGTCTTCGGCGATATCTACGTGATCGGCACGCCTTTGCCCGACCGCCCGGCCCGCGGGTAGCACCGGGGACCCGGACATGGTAAAATAGCCGGGTTGACCTCGACTCGTCGAGGCCGCCGCAATTCGCCCGCCAGGACGGCAGGCGGTATGAGCCCGGATCCGTTAGCGCCAGGGAAGGCCGGACGGGGGCATCAGAAGAGGTAACCATGTCCGTCGTTTCCATGCGCGCCCTGCTCGAGGCGGGCGTCCACTTCGGCCACCAAACGCGCCGGTGGAACCCCAAGATGAAGCCGTACATCTTCCAAGAGCGCAACGGCATCTACATCATCGACCTCGGCAAAACGCTCGCGATGCTCAACGCCGTCTACGAAGACGTGCGGCAGATGTCGCGCGAAGGCCGCGTCATTCTCTTCGTCGGCACGAAGAAGCAGGCCCAAGACGTGGTCAAAGAAGAGGCCGAACGGGCCGGGACGTTCTTCGTCAACCAGCGCTGGCTGGGCGGCACGCTGACCAACTTCGCCACGATCCAGAAGCGCATCGCGCGGCTGCGCGAGCTCGAAGGAATGCGCCAGCAAGGCACCTTCGATCTGCTGCCCAAAAAAGAGGTCTCGAAGCTCACCGAAGAGCTGAACAAGCTCGAGCGCTTCCTCGGCGGCATCAAAGACATGCACCGTCTGCCCGACGCGATGTTCATCGTCGACCCCAAGAAAGAGCGCATCGCGGTTCTCGAGGCCAAGAAGCTGCACATCCCGATCATCGCCGTGATCGACACCAACTGTGATCCCGACGAGATCGACTACCCGATACCGGGCAACGACGACGCGATTCGCGCCGTGCGGCTGATGGTCGGCAAGATCGCCGACGCGATCATCGAGGGCAAGACCGAGACCGAGTCCTCGTTCGACGCCCAGGCCTACGACGCGCAGTACAACGAGATTGCCGCCACCCCCGAAGAAGACGCGGTTCCCGCCTGAGCATCATGCAAACGAGTTATCGACCGACTGCCGACGACGTAAAACGCCTGCGCGAGGATACCGGCGCCGGCATGATCGATTGCCGCAACGCGCTGGTCAAGAGCGAAGGCGACTTCGCCAAGGCCAAAACGCTGCTGCAAGAACAAGGCCAAGCCAAGGCCGAGAAAAAGGCCGAACGCAGCGCCAACGAGGGCCTGGTGGGCTCCTACATCCACACCGGCGGCAAAGTCGGCGTGCTGGTGGAGATCAACTGCGAGACCGACTTCGTCGCGCGCAACGACAAGTTCAAGGACCTCGTGCGCGACGTCGCGATGCACATCGCGGCGATGCCGGCGGCGTACCTGACGCGCGATGCCGTGCCGGCGGAGAAGGTGGCCGAGCTGCGCGCCGAGTTCGTGAAATCGGTTCCCGAGGGCAAACCGCCCGCGGTCGCCGAGAAGATCGTCGAGGGCAAGCTCAACAAGTGGTTCGAGGATCACGTCGTGCTCGAGCAGAGTTTCGTCAAGGACGACTCGATGACGGTCGGCGAGCTGGTCAACAGCGTCTCCGGTTTGCTCGGCGAGAAGATGTCCGTCCGCCGCTTCGCCAAGTTCGCACTCGGCGAGTAGCAGGGCCGTGCCGCCTCCCGCCTTCCGCCGCGTTCTGCTGAAGCTCTCGGGTGAGGCGTTCGCCGGGAGCGGCGGCAGCGTCGACGTCGACACGACGACCGTCATGGCCAAGGAGATCGCCGCGGTGCATGCCGACGGCGTCTCGATCGCGGTGGTTGTCGGCGGCGGCAACATCTGGCGCGGCAAGCCGCACGAAGCCGCCGGCATGGAACGTGCGACCGCCGACTACATGGGCATGCTCGCGACGGTCATCAACGCGCTGGCGCTGCAAGACTCGATCGAGCGGCTCGGGATTCCGGCGCGCACCCAGACCGCGATCGAGATGCACCAGATCGCCGAACCCTATATCCGGCGGCGCGCCCTGCGTCACATGGAGAAGGGCCGCGTCGTGATCTTTGCCGCGGGCACCGGCAACCCGTACTTCACCACCGATACGACGGCCGCGCTGCGCGCGGTCGAGATGGGCGCGCAAGCGATCCTGAAGGCGACCAAAGTCGACGGCGTGTATTCCGCGGATCCGTTCAAGGATCCGACCGCGACGCGGTTCGAGCACGTCGATTACCTCAGCGTGCTGCAACTGGGGCTCGAAGTCATGGACAACACGGCGCTGACGCTGTGCATGGACAACGACATTCCGATCGTCGTCTTCGACATGAACGAACCGGGCAATATTCGACGGGTTGTGATGGGCGAGGCGATCGGCACGCTGGTCGGCGACGCTGCGACGCGCGCAGCCGTGGCCGAACGAGTCTGAGGAGAAGCGAAGATGGCCGTGGAGGACGTTTACAAAGAGACCGAAGCGAAGATGAACAAGGCGATGGAGGCAACGCGCAACGACTTCGCCTCGATCCGCACGGGCCGCGCCTCGCCGGCGCTGCTCGACCGCTTGATGGTTGAGGCCTACGGCTCGCAGGTGCCGATCAAACAAGTTGC
The DNA here is from genome assembly GCA_049512335.1 of Candidatus Lustribacter sp. GTDB lineage: Bacteria > Vulcanimicrobiota > Vulcanimicrobiia > Vulcanimicrobiales > Vulcanimicrobiaceae > Lustribacter. The sequence continues at coordinate 8,234 of JBEKXE010000013.1, read as the reverse complement.
CAGCGTCAGCTCGCCCGACGGGCGTTCGCTGTTGATTTCGGCGTTCGACAAGAACACCGTCGGCGCGATCCGCAAAGCGATCGAGACCAGCGATCTCGGGCTCAATCCGAACATCGACGGTCAGCACGTGCGGCTCTCGATCCCGCCGTTGACAGAAGAGCGCCGCAAAGACCTCGTCAAGGTCATCAAGAAAAAGTCCGAAGAGCACAAGGTCGCGATTCGCAACATCCGGCACAAAGCGGTCGACGAGATCAAAGCGCTTCAGAAGAGCCACGAGCTGACCGAAGACGGCGTGAAGCGCGGCAGCGAGCAAGTGCAGAAGCTCACCGACAAATTCGTCAAACAGATCGACGACCTCGTCGGCGGCAAAGAAAAGGAGATCATGGAGGTCTGATGGAGACCGCCGATCTCGTCCTGATGCCGTGGCTCGAGGCGCGGCGACGGCTCGGCGAGCGTCCTCATGCGCTGCGCGTGCTGACGCCGCCGTACCCGGCGATCGGCTGCGGCGAGCTGCGCGTCCTGCGCGTGCGCGAGGACGGCTCCGCGCCGCTCGACGTGATGTGCGGCTACGAGCGGTACCGGCGCCCCTGATGGCCACGATGCTCCGTCCGCCGAGCGACGTCGAGCTGGATGCGGAACGCTTGCCCGCTCACGTTGCGATCATCATGGACGGAAACCGCCGCTGGGCTCGCGAGCGCCGCATGCCCGCGATCGAAGGCCACCGCCGCGGCATCGTCGCGCTGCGCGAGGTAACGCGGGCGGCCAGTGACTGGGGCATCCCGATGCTGACCGTCTACGGCTTCTCGACCGAGAATTGGAAGCGCGACTCGACCGAGATCTCGCTGCTGCTCGATCTGTGCGTCTACTTCGCGCAGTCGGAGCTGGCCGAGCTGCGCCGCAACAACGTGCGCGTCCACGTTATCGGCCGCTACGAGCAGCTGCCGGCGCCCTCGCGCGACGCGCTCGACGGCTTGATCGCGAAGACCAGCGACTGCACGGGACTGCGGCTCAACCTCGCCGTGAACTACAGCGGGCGCAGCGAGGTCCGCGATGCGGTCGTTTCGCTGGCGCGCGACGTGCAAGCCGGACGGCTTGCGCCCGAGGCGATCGACGAAGCCCGGATCGCGTCCTATCTCTACACCGCGGACATGCCGGACCCGGACATGCTGATCCGGCCCGGCGGCGAATCGCGCCTCTCGAATTTCTTGCTCTATCAAGCCGCCTACACGGAACTGCTGATGACCGACGTGTATTGGCCGGACTTCGGGCGTAACGACTTTGCCGCTGCGCTGGCGGAGTTCCAGCGCCGGCGACGCCGCTTCGGGGGATCGTGACCGCCGCGCCCGCTACGAGCGCCGGGAAAACGCTCGGCGCTCCGCGGGTTGCCGTCGGCGTCCTGCTGGCGCTCGTCGGTATCGGTTCGGTGTTTTGGTTCCCGGCGTTTTTCGTGCTGGTCGCGGCGATCGCCGTCGGCTGCCTGTGGGAATTCGCGCAGCTCTCGGCGCGCAAGGGACCGGCCCTGGAATTTCCGGTGGCGCTCGGCGCAACCGTGCTGTACTTCGCACTCACCGAACTGCGGCTGATCCATCGCTACGAGGGCGCGCTGTTGGCGGGCACCGTGGTTGTGGCGCTCGTCACCGCGCTCTTCTCGACGTCGGGCGGCGCCTTCGCGCGCAGCGGCTACACGCTGCTCGGCGTGCTCTACATCGGGAAGCTCACGTCGTACTTCATCGCGATCCGGTTGATTCCGGGGATCGGCACGGCCGCGACGGTCATGGTGATCGTCGTCATCGCGTCGACCGACGTTTTCGCCATGCTGATCGGCACGCGCTTCGGCCGCACGCAGCTGACCCCGATCTCGCCGCGGAAAACGGTCGAGGGTTCGATCGGCGGCCTGGCGGTCGCGGTGCTGGCCGCGATTGCGATCGGGTCGATGCCGTGGTTGCGCCTGCCGTGGTGGGAGGCTGCGTTCATCGGCGCCCTCACGTCGATTGCGGCCCAGGCCGGTGACCTCGTCGAGAGCGCGCTCAAACGCGATGCCCGCGTCAAGGATGCCGGCAGCCTGATTGCCGGTCACGGCGGCGTGCTCGACCGCTTCGACTCCTATCTCTTCGGCGGGATCGCGTTCTACTTCGCGCTCTACGTCGTACGCGCGATCCCGCACGGGATGTACGGCTCGTAGCGCGCAATAAACCGTCCGTGAGCCGAAAACGGGTCGCGATCCTCGGATCGACCGGAAGCATCGGGCGCCAAGCGCTCGACGTCATCGCGCGCCATCCGGAGCGCTTCGAGATCGTGGCGCTTGCGGCCGGCCGGAACGTCGAGCTGTTGGCAGCGCAAGTCGAGCAATTTCGCCCTGCGATCGTTGCTTCGGCAGCCGACGGTCCGGCGGGTCTCCGCGCCGTCGCCGTCGATGCCCGGCCCGACATCTTGCTGGCGGCGACCGACGGCGCGGTCGCGTTCGATGCGGTCTTCGCCGCCGTGGACGCCGGCATCGACACCGCGATTGCAAATAAGGAACTGGTCGTCGCGGCCGGCGAACTGCTCTTCGCCCATGCGCGCGCCAGCGGCGCGCGGTTGCTGCCCGTCGACAGCGAGCACAGCGCGATCTTCCAGTGCGTCGACGGCGAGCCGAGCGAACGCATCGCCGGAATCGTTCTGACCGCCTCCGGCGGACCGTTTTGGACCCGCTCGGTGGACGAGATGCGTAACGCGACCGTAGCGGATGCGCTCAAACACCCGACGTGGCAGATGGGCGTGAAGAACACGATCGACTCCGCGACGCTCATGAACAAAGGTCTTGAAGTCATCGAAGCGAGCCGGTTTTTCGGCTTACCCGGCGAGCAGATCCACGTCCTCGTCCATCGGACGAGCGTCGCCCACGGCTTCGCGATCTTTACCGACGGAAACGTGATCGGCCAGTTCGCCCCGCCCGACATGCGGCTTCCGATCGGCTACGCGCTGGCGTATCCCGACCGGCTCGCCGATCAGCCCCCGCCGGATGCGCTGGCGGCGCTGGGCGGGGCGCTCGACGCGGGCGAGACGCTGCTCCGCTTCGAACGTCCCGACCCGGTTCGTTTCCCGTGTCTCGACCTGGCGTACCGCGCGCTCGCCGCGGGCGGCACGGCGCCCGCGGCACTTTCCGCCGCGAACGAAATCGTCGTCGCCGCGTTCGTGGCCGGCACGATCGCCTTCGGAGATATCGCGCCCTGCATCGCGGAAGTCTTGGATGCCGTCGGCAGCGAGGAGCTCTCGCTCGACGCGGTCCGGGCGGCCGACCGCGACGCCCGCCGTCGCGCGACCGCCGCGGTCGAACGGCGGCCGGTGCGAGCCGCCGGCTAGCATGATCAGCCCGTTCGGAAAGCTCGCGTCGCAGTACGCCCAGGGGCTCGGTGAGATCGACGCGATCGTGACGGAACCCCACGATCTGCCGCGCGCATTTTTGGAGGCGGTGGCGCGCCGCGAGCGCGGGCTGCCCTTCTACGGCATGCTGTTGATGGAGGAGCAACGCGCGCACGTGATCGCGGCGATTTCGAACGCGATCCTGCAGCACCACGCCGGCTACGACGAGCGCCGCTATGAGTTCGAGAACCTCTCGGCCGGCAGGCTACAAGTGAACGGCCGGCCGAGCTCGGAGCTCTTCACCTCGATCGATCCCGCCACCGCGCAGATTGCGGGCGAATTCTTCTCGCTGTGCAACGCGGTGCTCGTTCGCTCGTACGCGGAATACGCGCGCCAGCAATCGTTGATGATCCGGCCGCGCCCGTTCGAGGTCGTGGTGCACGAACCGCGGATCCCGGCCGCGCCGCGGTCGCGGCCGCAGCAGCCGGGCATCGTCGTTTGGGGGGCGGATCGCCCGAGCAGCGATCTCGGCGCCGTCGCGCTAGCCCTGTCGGACTTCTACGGCGACGTGGTGTTCGTCAGTTCGGACGGGGCGGCGCTCGACGCCCTCGCGGTGACCGCGCTGCTGCCGGACGACCCGCGCGTGGCCGCAGCGCTCGCCACGGCGAGCTGCGTCCTGACCACGCAAACCGCCGATCCCGGCTACGCGATCGCCTTTGCGCGGCGCGGCTACGGCATTCTCGCACCGCAGGCCGCCGGCGTCGAGGAGTACGTGCGCGAGGCCGTACCCTACGATCCGGGCTCGGTGCGCAGCATTCGGATCGGCGCTGCGCTCGCGATCGCGCGACCGGCCTCGTTGCGGCGTCTGCCCGATCCGCCGCCGCCGCTCCGCCTGCCGGCGCCGCCGGTCGCCGTGGGCGAGTCTCAGCCGCTGGTCTCGATCGTCGTGCCCACGTACAATCGTCCGGCCGAACTGCGCAACTGCTTAGGGTGCATCGGCGCCCAGACGTACTCCAACCTCGAGGCCGTGGTCGTCAACGATGCGGGTCAGCCGGTCGACGACGTCGTCGCGGAGTTTCCGTTCGCCCGGCTCATCACGCTCGGACAGAACGGCGGATGCTATACGGCCATGCGCGAGGGCTGGGAGCAGAGCCGCGGTGCGTTCGTCCAGTTCCTGGCCGACGACGATTGGCTCTTCCCGGATAACACGCAACGGCTCGTGAGCGCGTTGCTCGCCAGCGGCGCCGCCATCGCGCACGGCAACGGCCTGATTCGCATCCAGGAGCGCAACGACGCGGGCGCATTCGAAACGTCGGGATTCAACGCCAAGGTGTTCAACGATTCCGCCACGCCCGCCGATGCGCTGATCTCGACCCCGATCGCCGGGCATTCGTTGATGTGGCGTCGCGACGTGTTCGAGGAGATCGGGTTTTGGCGCCCCGACATCACCATCGCCGATCAGGAAGTGCAGCTCCGCGCCGCCCAGAAGTATGTCTTCGCGTTCGTCGATCAGGTCACGGTCGAGTGGCGCATCCGGGGCGAATCGTCGTTCAAGGCCGACAGTGCGGCCGAAATGCGCAAGATCTTCGACGAGCTGCACCCCGCGCCCGGGCGACCGCTCTTGCGTCAGATGCGCGAAGCAGCGGTCGCGAACGTCACCGCCATGTACGAGCACTCGAAGGGCGGCCCGATCTTTCCCGCGACCATCAGCGTCCGGCGCGGCGTAAAAAGCTGACGTACTGCATCCCCCGGCCGAAGAAGGGCGCGAAGGCACCGCCGGGCATCGTCGCCGTTGCGCTCGCGAGCGCGCCGGCCAGCGTCTCCAGCGCTTCGGCGGTCAGGGGTGAGAACGGCTCGGCGAGCGCGGCGATCGAAGCGAGCAGCGGGGCCACGGGAGCCGTGTCCGTGCTGCCGGCGGCTTCCAAGGCTTGCATCGCCGCGTAGACCGCTTCGGCGTGCCCGAGGATTGCGGCGCCGAGTTCGGGTTCGTGCGGCGGCAGTTCGACGCGCGTGTCCAGCAGGTTGAGGATATTGCGCAGGTATGCCTCGCGGGCGCGTGCGTTGCGCCGTTCGGCATCGCCGAAAAGCGTTTTGAACCAGCGCAGCTCGGTCACGAATGACGGCGACGAACCATAGAAGTCGAACTCGCCGTCGAGCGCGTCGATCGCATCGGGAATCGAAAACATCTTGCCGACCAGCGGTTGGACGATGTTGTCGTAGAGGTAATCCTCGAGCGGCCGGCTCATCCCGCCGAGCAACGCGACGTGCGGCGCGAAGTGCGGCACCAGTTGCCGGACGCGTTCCGGCGCCGGGACGGTTGCCGGAACGAGTTTGTCGGCGAGCAAGCGGCGCCCGAGATCGCCCAAGAACGAGACGGCGTCGATCGTCGTGAGCGACACGATGCCGCCGGGCTGCGCGAATCCGGCCACGTGGCGCGCGAAGGGCTTGGGGTCCATCTGAAACGGGATGACGCCCTCGCAGATGACCAGATCGTAGCGTTCCGGAGCCGCGTAGTCTTCGATGAGCGATTCGACGACGTCGTACGCCACGTCCGGCGCGTAGGTGGCGAAGAGCTCGCGCAGGCGCGCGATGCCGGTCGGATTGCCGTCGACGAAGCGGTAGGATTGGGGGCCGAACGAGGCGCTGGCGATCGCGTTGTGCCCGGAACCCGGCCCGAACTCGATCAGGCGCTTGTTCGTGACCGCGCCCGGCGGAATGCCGAGCAAACGGTAGAGCGCCGCGCGGCGCTCGTAATGGCGCTGCAGATCGGCGATGTCTTGGGACACCGGCGAAATGCCGTTTTGACGATAGAAGTCGACGAACGGACGGTAGGCGGTCACGAGCCGGCGGCTACCGCCTCGGCGTTCTTCATGAGCTTCACGTTGAAGTAACGGGGGTCGGTCAGGCTGTTCGTGAAGCGGCCGGCGCGAAACGCGCGTGTCAGATCGCGGACCGCATCTTCAATTGTGCGTCTCGGCCGGTAGCCGAGCACGCGCTCGATGCGGTCGGCGTTGACGCGATACGAACGCAGATCGTCGGTCGTGCTCGTCTCGATCGTGATCGGACCGAGCTCGGGCATCTCGTGTTGCACGACCGTTTGCACGATACCGGCGATATCGGCGATCGAGCGGTTCTGGAAGCCGACGTTGTAGGTTTCGCCGGCAACCAGTTCCGAGCGTTCGTCGAGCAGGTCGACGTAGAGATCGGTGATGTCGTCGATGTGAATGTTCGGGCGCATCTGCGAGCCGCCGAAGACCGTGATCTTCCGGTTGTTCACCGCCAGATTGGTGAGGATATTCACCGATAGATCGAAGCGCATGCGGGTCGAATAGCCGCACACCGTCGCCGGACGCAGCACGACGACTTCGAACCCGGGCGAATTGTAGCCGAGGGCGATCGGCTCGCACAGCGCCTTGAACTTGCTGTAATCGGTGAGGGGAAGCAGCGGATGGTCCTCACGCACTTCCGGCGATTCGCTGACGCCGTAGACCGAGCTCGACGAAGCGTAGATGAAGCGCTTGACGCCGGCGCGTTTGGCGGCTGCGACCAGCGGCTCGAAGGCGTCGAAGTTGATCGATTTTCCGAGCTCGGGATCGAGCTCGAACGACGGGTCGTTCGAAATGCATGCCAGGTGAATGACGCTATCGCAGCCCGCGACGGCACGCTCGACCGCGGCCCGGTCGCGCAGGTCGGCGTCGATCTCTTCGAGCCCGGCGGCACCGCGCAACGTCTCCAGCGGCTCGCGGCCGTAGTAGAAGCAGTCGAAGACGCGTACCCCGAAGCCGCGCGCCAGCAGCTTGGGCACGAGCATCGCGCCGACATAGCCGGCGCCGCCGGTAACGAGAACGGTCCGTTTCATCCTGGGCTAGCCTTTCTTGGTGCCGTAGAACGCGCGCACCGTATCGATCGTATACGACACTTCATCCGCGGTGAGGTGCTGGTGCGCCGGCAGCGTGATGCAGACCCGCGAATCTTCTTCGGTGACGGGGAAGTCGCCGGCATGGTAGCCGAGATGCGCGGCGGCCGGCTGCAAATGCACCGGAACCGGGTAGTGGACCTTGGCTTCCACGCCGTGGTCGTTGAGGTACTTCAGCAGCTCGTCGCGCTTCTGCACCCGCAGCATATAGAGATGGAACACGTGGTGCACGCGCGGGTCCCGATACGGTACGCGGATCATCGGCGCCATGCCGGCGAAAGCCTCGTCGTACCGTTTCGCGTGCGCACGCTTGCCCTCGGTAATGAAGTCGGTCTGCTCGATCAGCCGGTTGCCGACGACCGCTTGCAGGCTGTCGAGGCGCGAGTTGTGGCCGAAGAACGCGACCTCGTCGCGGCCGACGAGGCCGTGATTGCGGTACAGGCGCAGGCGGTCGTAGAGATCTTTCGAGGTCGTGACGATCACGCCGGCATCGCCCCAGACGTTGAGGTTTTTGAGCGGGTGGAGGCTGTAGCCCGCGGTGAGGCCCCACGAACCGGCCGGCTTGCCGTCGATCGCGGCCTTGATCGACTGGCACGCGTCCTCGAAGATCATCAGGTTGTGTTTCTGCGCGATCTCGGCGATGCGCGGCATGTCGGCCATCGCACCGGTGTAGTGCACGGGCATGATGGCCTTCGTGCGCGGCGTGATCGCGGCTTCGATGAGCTCCGGATCCATCACGAACTGCTCGTTGCTGTCGGTGAACACCGGGGTCGCGCCGGTCATCGCGATCGCGCCGACCGTGGCGATGAACGTGTTGGGCGACGTGATCACTTCGTCGCCCGGGCCGATGCCCATGAGCTTCATCGGCAGGATCAGCGAATCGGTGCCCGAGTTCACGCCGATCGCGTACGGCAGGCCGATCATTTTGGCGAAGCGCTGTTCGAACTCGGTGACCGGCTTGCCCAGCGTGAAATCT
>JBEKXE010000012.1:0-46577 GCA_049512335.1 Candidatus Lustribacter sp. | reverse complement strand
TCGAGCGCCTGCCGGACGAGAGCCGCCGAATCAACCGGCGCCGGCTTCGTCGCCGCCGTTCCGATGCCGGGCCACGAGCACGCCGCTGCAAACGCGATCGCGGCAGCGAGTCGTCGCATCGTTACGGTTGCGATGCGTCTGCGGAATCGTCCGCGTCGACCAACGTCGGCGCTTGCGAACCGTCGGCAATGGAAGCCGGTACGATCAAGCCGCGGTCGGCGAGCGGGTTGTCCGACGCGACGGCGGCGTGCTCTTCGAGTAGATACGTCGCCGCGACGCCGGCCGGCGGACCGGCATGCGGAACGCCGACGTAGACGAACAGCGCCAGCACGCCGGCAACCGGCACGGCGATCATCGGGCGCCAGAGCGCGCGCAAGCGAGCGGCGAACGACGGCGTCGCGGGCAGCGCCCGCACGCGCTCCCAGACGCGTGCTTTGACGATCGACGGGAACTCCAGTTCTTCGGCTTGCGCCGCGGAGCGCACCCAGTCACGGACCGTCGCCGCTTCGTCGTAGAGCGCACGGCAGGCCGTGCACGTCTCCAGGTGGGCGTGAATGACGGCGTCGCGCTCGAGGCCGAGCGCGCCGTGAAGGTAATCATCCAGAGTGTCGGCGTCGTAATGCATGGTGGTCAAGGTTGAGCTTGCTGCTGTTCGCGGAGAACGAGGCGGCGGAGCAACGCACGGGCGCGGTGCAGCCGCGAGCGAACCGTTCCGATCGAGCACCCCATGATATCGGCAATCTCCTGGTAGCTGTATTCCTCGACGTCGGCGAGGACGATGACTTGGCGCTGGTCGGGGGACAACTGCGCGAGCGCTTTCGCCAGCGGCCCGCCCAGTTGCTCCGCCATGTAGTCCTCGACGGGATCGACCGCCAAGGGCTTGGAGCCGCCGTACTCCTGGGGTGCGTTGTCTTCCGGTATCTCTTCCTGGAAACGTCCTTTTTGGCGCCGAAGTTCATCCCGGTGCAAATTCGTAACGATCCGGTAGATCCAGGAGAGGAACGACGTCCCCGGTTGGAACGACCGCCAGGCCCGGTAGACCCGAATGAAGGCTTCCTGGGCCAGGTCCCGGGCGTCGGCCTCGTTCCCGGTTAGGCGGTAGGCGAAGTTGTACGTGGCCTTGCCGTACTGTTCCATCGCGCGCTCCAGGAACTCCGTCGCCTCTTGCGTCGGCGGCTCCGGCGGCTTCCGCGGTACCCCCATCAGCCCTAGCGCGTTCGGGAGACACGCGCCTCTAGCCTTGGGTAAGCGTAGTATGTTAACGTGATGTTTCGGGATGTAATTAGGCTCACCAAAGATTTCACTAAGGACCGGCGAATGAGCTTGCCGAGCGTATGGCAACCCTGACGAGCACCTTGACCGCGGCGGCCGCGCGCCGGCCGTGGTGGCTGAAATATTTGGCCGTGGCGGGTCCCGGCCTCGTCGTGGCGTTTGCGGATACCGAGGCCGGCAGCGTCACCATCGCCGCCACCAGCGGTGCACAGTTCGGCATGAAGCTCGTCCTGTTGCAGTTGCTCTTGATCGTTCCGCTGTTCGTCATCCAAGAGATGACCGTTCGCTTGGGGACCGTCTCGGGCCGCGGACACGCCGCCCTGATCCGCGAGCACTACGGCCTCGGTTGGGCGTGGGTTTCGCTCGGCACGATGCTCGTCACGAACTTCGCCGCGCTGATGACCGAATTCATCGGCATCGCCGGAGCGGCCCTGATCTTCGGTATCCCGCCGGTCTTGCTGGTCACCGTCGCGGCCACGCTGCTCATCGGCATCGCCTTCAGCGGGCGCTACAAGCGGGCCGAATATTTCGCGCTCGCCCTGTGCCTCTTGGAACTGCTGTTCGTTCCGGCCGCCTTTGCGGCGCATCCGTCGCTGGCGTCGATTTGGCACAACGGGATTCTAAGCAGCCAGCCGCTGGACAACCGAAGCTATCTGATCTTGGTGGCGGGAAACATCGGCGCCGTGATCATGCCGTGGATGATCTTCTACCAGCAATCGGCCACCGTCGATAAGAACCTTCAGCCGGACGATATTCCGTTGGCCCGGGTCGATACGGCGCTGGGCGCGGTTTTCACGCAGCTGATCATGATCGCGATCATCGTCACGACGGCGGCGACGCTGTTCGTGCACCACCAGCAAGTGCAGGATGCGGCGCACGCGGCGCTGGCATTGGTACCGCTGACCGGCGCGCACTGGGCGGGCGTCGCTTTCGGTGCGGGCCTGCTCGGCGCGGCGATGATCGGCGCGCTCGTCGTCTCGCTCGCAACCGCGTGGGCGTTCGGCGAAGCGTTCCGCTGGCCGTGCTCGCTCAACTTCACCTGCACGCAGGCCAAGCGCTTCTACGGCCTCTATGCGGCCATGGTCGTGGCGTCCGCCGCCATCATCCTGATTCCGAATTTGCCGCTGATCCAGATCACGGTCTACGTCGAGGCGGGCAACGCGTTCGTGCTGCCGGTCGTGCTCGCGTTCTTGCTGGTGATGGCCAACGACCGCAAGATTTTGGGCGATCGCGTGAATTCGTGGCTCGGCAACGTGATCGCGATCGGGGTCTCGGTCGTTTGCGTCGCGCTCGGCGCGTGGGTCGCCGTGCTGACGTTTACCGGACAAGCGGGTGGATAGGCGGACTGCCGTTCCGTTGTGCGCGCTGCTGTCGGCGACGGCACTCTCGACGCTGCTCGTCGTCCAAACCGTGCTCGCCTGCACCGATAAGGTCGCGCTGCCCGTCCCCGGTGCCGCGATGGCGATGATGCCGGGCATGGACATGAGCTCGATGGGCGACCCGCCGAGCGGGCAGATGATGATGGTTTGCCCGGTCGTCCTGGCGCTGATCGCGCTCAGCCTGCTCTTGACGGCGGCGGCGATTGCGATGCTATGTCGCGATCCGCACCGGTCGCTGGCGCTGCGCGCTGTCGTTTGCTCGCTGGCCGCACTGCCGCCGATGCGCACCGCCGCGGCGGTTGCGCTGGCGAGCGCAAGCGCGGTCGCGGCGATGGTCCGGCTCGATGGGATGGGACCATCGGGGCTCGGGGCGTGCGCCATGGTGCTCGGACTGCTCGCCGTCTGTTCGCTGAGCGCCGCACTGTTCGCCATCGTAGCGGGCCGTGTCGCGCTCGAGTTCAGCCGCCGCCTCATCCTCGCTATCGTTGCCGCGGTCGCGCACGTTGCTCCGGCCGCAGCGCCGCGGGCGCGCTTTTGTCCGTCGGCAGTCACCTGCTCGCGCGATATCGCGCCGTTGGCGCGGGGCTATGGTCTGCGCGCCCCGCCGTCGTTCGTGCGTTGATCCAACGCCCCGTTCAGGGGCGTACACCCGCATAAAACCGACGGAGAACAATGATGACGACGCAGACTCATGCGCTCGTCGGCGCCGTTATGGCGTTGACGGTCGCAGCAAGCGCGCCGCAGACGATCGCTCACATTCACGGCACCATCGTGAAGATCGATCCGGCCCGCCATTCCTTCATGATCCACCACGACCCGTTCCCGATGATGCCGATGGAGATGACGATGGAGGTCGAGCCCGTGCAGCGGGCCGTCTTGCACAAGCTCCACGTGGGCGAAGTGATCTACGCGACGATCGACACGTCGATCTATCCCTGGCCCGGCACCGATATCCGGCCCGATCCGAAACACGCGCGGTCACGATGAGGACCGCACGTTACGCAGCGGCGCTCATGGCAGCGCTCGTCTTTACCATGCTCGCGCAACCGGCGCGGGCCGACGTCACCGGCGCCGTGCGCGGCACGCTGACCGGAGCCGACCACCGCCCGCTCCCGGCCGTCGCCGTTACGCTTGCCGGAGCGGATGTCACGCTGTCGGCGACGACCGACGGCGCCGGGCGCTTCGCCTTTCCCCGCGTGCCTTTCGGAAGCTACACGCTGCGCGCCCGAACGCCGGGCGGTGCGGCCGAGGCAACGGTCGACGTGTCGACGGGCGCCGTCGTCGAGATCGACCTGCAACCGATCCGTTTGATCGGCGCCACGCAGGGCACGGTCACGGGTGTGCACGGCACACCGGTTGCCGTGAACGCGCTGACGGCGTCGCAGATCGCGACGCTGCCGGCGAATACGACCATCGACCGCGTGATCGAAACGCTGCCCGGCGTCGTGCGTTTCTCGTATGACGAACCGGTGGTCGACGGCTTCCACGGCATCACCTACGAGCTCGACGGCGCACCGTTACCCTCGTCGACCAGCTCGAACTTCGCCAACTTGATCGATCCGCGCGAGGCCGACGCGGTCGAGGTCTTCACCGGCGCTTTTCCGGCCGAGTTCGGCGGGCAGCGGATGGGCGCGGTCGTCAACGTGCGCAGCCTGTCGTACTCGGGTGAACCGCCGCCCGGCGTGCTCACCTTGGGCTACGGCGAGCTCGGGACGCAAGAGGCGCAACTGATCAAGCAGTTCAACGCCGGAACGGCGCAAGTGTCGCTCGCCGTCGACAACCTCACCAGCAACCGCGGGCTGGATACGCCCTCCGAGACGGCACTGCACGACGCGACCTCGACCGCCAATCAGTTCTTGCGCGTGGCTATCCCGCTCGGCGCGCACGACACGCTGGCCATCGATGCCGCCAACCAATACGCGACCTACGAAATCCCGATCAACATCGATCCGAACGACATCAACGCCGGCGAAGTGTCGCCGCCGAGTCAAGACGATGTGCAACGCGAGTACGACCGCTTCTTGGCGCTTTCGTACACGCACGACGACGCCGACGGGAACGGCTACTTCCGGATCGTTCCGTGGACGCGCTATAACCGCGTGGTCTACGACGGCGATCTCGACGCCGACGTGCAAGGCTACATCATCGGCACGGCGGCGACGCCGCAGACGTGCACGGTCAACGTCGTGAACGGCTTCGACTGCCCGTCCAACGGCTTGTTCGAGGATCGCGCTGCTACGTACGTCGGCCTGCGCACTTCGGCCGGCCGTACGTTTGGAAAACATACGGTGAGTGCCGGCGTCGATCTGCAACAGGAAGACTTCGACTCGAACGTCGCGATTGCGTTCGCTCCGGGCGAGAATCCCAACGGGACCCTGTTTCCGGTCGCCACCGCGCAGCGCGGTTCGAACACCGGCATCTACCTCGAAGACACGTGGGCGCTGAGCCCCTACACGTCGATCAAGCCGGGCTTGCGGTACGACGGAAGCACGGGCTACGTTTCGGGCAGCCAGCTCAGCCCGCGTTTCGAGATCGACCAAACGGTCGCGCCCGGGACGGTCGCACACGTGTTCTTGGGGCGATACTACGCCGCACCGGGGCTCGAGGACACGCGCCAAGAGGCGGTGATCACCGATACTTATACCGCGGCCGGTACGCCGGTCTACGACCTGCAGCCCGAACGCGATACCCTCCTGGAGGCCGGGTTCGCGCACGATTTCGGAGCCGGCATGCGCGCTTGGATCAACGCCTACAACCGCACGGTCGTCAACGTGCTCGACACGACGAACCTGCTCAATACGCCGCTGTTCGCGGTCTACAACAGCGCGATCGGCGTGACGCGCGGCATCGAAGGGCGCTTCGAACAAAACACACCGGCGACCAGCGTCGGCGTGTCGTTCACCTACTCGCTCTCGCTTGCAGGCGGCGTGTCGGGCGGCACGTTCCTGTTCCCGCCGCCGCAGGTCACCGATCTCACGCTCGAGCCCGAAGACCACGACGAGACCTACGTCGGTGACGCATATTGGACGCGCCGGTTCGGTCCGGACCTGAAGTCGTTCGCCACGCTGGAGACGCAGTACGGCTCGGGCTTCCCGGTGGCGTTCCTCGACGGTACCGGCGGCCGGCTCCCGGCGCACTTCCAGGAGAACCTCGCCTTCGGCCGGATGCCCGTCGGGCATAACCTGGGCTTCGAAGTCACCGTCGACAACCTGCTCGATCACCGCTGGCTGATCAAGGTCGACAACGGCTTCAACACGACCCAGTGGAACTCGCCGGAGCGAGCCGAGTTCCGGCTGCTGATCCCGATCTGAGGGTTATTGAAAATGAGAACTCAGTCGCAATAGTGAAAGCGGCACCGGCAATGTTCAGACTGCCGGTGCCGTTCGTTCTTCTGCGCAGCATCGGGCTGGCTGCGGTGCTGGCGGCGTGGGCCGTTCCGGCGTCCCCGGCGCCGGCCGGCGGGCTCCAGGTGCTGGCCACCACGACCCTGCTGGCCTCGATCGCCGGCTCGGTCGGCCGGGGCCGGGCGACCGTCACCTCGCTGATGCCGGTCGGCGCGTCGCCCGAGACCTACGAGCCCACGCCGGCCGACGTCGTACGGGCCCACACCGCCGGACTGATCGTCGAGAACGGCGCCGGGCTCGAAGCCTGGCTGAGCCCGCTCCTGGGCAACGGAGGCGCGCATGCGCCGGTCGTGGATTGCAGCGCCGGTCTGACGATCGTCGACGCCAACCCGCACCTGTGGCTCGATCCGCAAAATGCCCGGCACTACGTGGCGCAGATTCGCGACGGCATGATCGCCGCCGATCCGGGCGGCGCCGCGGTGTACCGCGCGAACGCGGCGGCCTTCGACGCGCAGCTCGACGCGCTCGCGGCGCGCATCCAGGCGCGCATCGCCACCATCCCGCCGGCCAACCGCAACATGATCGTGTTTCACAACGCCTGGCTCTACTTCAACCGCCGCTTCGGCTTGCGCACGCTCGGCACGATCGAAGAGGTCCCCGGCAGCGAGCCCAGCGCCCAGCACATCGCGCAGCTGGTCGACGCGGCGCGCGCCGCGCACGTGCGCGCGATCTTCGCCGAGCCGGAATACAACGCCCAGCTCGTGTATGCGGTCGCGCGCAGCGCCGGCATCCCGCACGTGGCCGTGCTCTACGACGACTCCGTAGGAACTTCACCCCAGACGCGCGACTACATCTCGATGCTCGACACCGATACGGCCACGATCGTGAACAACCTGAAGTAGATGGCGCCGTGCTCGAGGCGCTGACCGCGCCGTTCCAATACGACTTCATGCAGCGCGCCTTCGTCACCGCGCTGCTGGTCGGGGGATTGTGCTCGACACTCGGGACGTACGTCGTGCTGCGCAAGCTGTCGTTCATCGGCGACGGGGTGGCCCACGCGTCGTTCGCCGGCATCGTGATCGCCTACATCCGGGGGCTGAACTTCGAGTTCGGCGCGGCGGTCGTCGCGGTCCTGACGGCACTGGGGATCGGGTACATCAACCGCCGCGGGCGCGTGTCGCTCGACACGGCGATCGGGGTGCTCTTCACCGGGGTCTTCGCGCTGGGCGTCTTCTTGATGAGCCAAGTCCGCACGTCGACCGTCGACTTGCAAGACTTCCTGTTCGGCAACATCCTGGGCGTCGGTCCGGCCGATCTCTGGATCGACCTCGGCCTGGCCGCCGTGGTCGCCGCCGCGGTCGCCTGGAACTATCGCGCGCTGCTGTTTACCGCGTTCGACCCGACGGTCGCCCGCGCCGCCGGGCTGCCGGTCGACTTCATCGACAACATGCTGCTGGTGCTGCTCGCGCTGACCATCGTGGTCTCGCTCGAGTCGATCGGTATCATCCTCGTAGCGGCGCTGCTGGTGACGCCGGCCGCCGCTGCAGCGCAAGTCACGGCGCGCTTCGTTCCGATGCTGCTTACCTCGGCGGCCATCGGCATCGGCAGCTGCCTCGGCGGACTCTACATCTCATACTACGCGGGGGCCGCCAGCGGCGCCACGATCGTGCTGGTGGCCACGGCCGCGTTTTTCGTCCTGCTGGGGGTCGGTCGCGGACACCGGCAAGCAAGCCAACCGAGCGTACGGTGAAAATTTTACCCTAGCGGGGCACTCTCGAAGAGTGATTGAGGGGGGAGGCGACCGGGCCGGAGGTGCCCGGGGAACCCCCGTCGGAAAATTGGCCCCCCGGCCACGCCTGGCCGAGCCGGCCGCGCCCGGCCGAGCACCCCGGCATCACAGAAGAGAGAGAACCCGTGTACCGCCCCCGCAACGCCTTCGAGTCCGCCGACACGGTCAACCGTGTTGTCGCGCTGTTGGTCCGCTTCCCTGAGCTTCACAGCATCCGCTCGAACCCGGCGGATGCGACGTTGACGCTCACCTATGCGGTCGACCGGCGGCTCGATGCGGCCGCGGTGCGGGGACTGGCGGAGTTCGTCGGGGAGCACGTGCGCTCGTTCCACGCGCTCGGAGGCGAGCCGCTCGACCACTTCGACGTGACCTGCGAGCAAGACGTCCACGTCACGTTCGTCAACGTGACGCGCGACCTGGCGACGTTTTCGCCCGACGAGCTGGCGCTGCAAGCCTCGCTCTTCGTCGAACGCTTCGGCGACGCGCTCCTCACCAACCCGCAGGCCGAGGAAGCGGACGACGACGAGGCCGGCACCGAGGAAGAGTCGGTCGAGCTGGCACTCGACGCCTTGCGTGACCCGGGCCAGCGGCAACGCCTGGTCGGCGTGCGTGAAGAGAAGCGGGTCACCGTCTACTTCGTCCATCCCGGAAAGCGCGCGAAAGTACGGGCGA
The DNA here is from genome assembly GCA_049512335.1 of Candidatus Lustribacter sp. Taxonomy (GTDB): domain Bacteria; phylum Vulcanimicrobiota; class Vulcanimicrobiia; order Vulcanimicrobiales; family Vulcanimicrobiaceae; genus Lustribacter. The sequence continues at coordinate 38,121 of JBEKXE010000012.1, read as the reverse complement.
GATCCTAAAGCCGAACATCACGATCCTCGCCATCGCCGACGTGGTCGGTTCGCCGGGTCGAGAGACGCTGGCCAAGCACTTGCCGCTCGTGCGCGAACAGCACCACGTCGACGTCGTCATCGCCAACGGCGAGAACGCGGCCGGCGGGTTCGGCCTCACCGCGCAGACGGCCGACGAAATGTTCGCGGCCGGCGTCGACTTCCTCACTTCCGGCAACCACATCTGGGACAAGCGCGAATTCCGCGGCGCGCTGGACGAAACCGATCGCATCATACGGCCGGCGAATTATCCGCCGGGGTCGCCCGGGCGCGGCAGCGGGGTCATCGAGGCCGGGGGGGTGCGGGTCGGCGTTCTCAACTTGATGGGCCGCGTCTTCATGCCGGCCGTCGACGATCCGTTCCGGGTCGCGCGCGAAATGGTCGACATGCTGCGCGAACAGACCCGGGTCGTCGTCGTCGACATGCACGCCGAAGCGACGTCGGAGAAAATGGCGATGGGCCGTTTTCTCGACGGGTCGGTGTCGTTCGTCTACGGCTCGCACACCCACGTGCAGACCGCCGACGAGCAGATTCTCGGCGGCGGCACGGCCTATATCACCGACGTCGGCATGACCGGGCCGTCCGACGGCGTGATCGGCATGGAAACCGCGAGCGTCCTGCAACGGTTCACGCAGGCGTATGGCGAACGGTTCAGCGTGCAGAAGACCGGCCCGCGACAATTTTGCGCCGTGCTCGCGACCGTCGAGGTCGCGTCGGGCCGAGCCCTCGACGTGAAGCGCATCAACCTGCGAGGGCTGGCGTGATCGTCGACTTCCACTCGCACACCCGCGAGTCGGACGGGGCGCTGTCGCCGGAGGAGTTGGTCGCGATGATGCGGGCGCGCGGCGTGCGCATCTTCTCGATCACCGATCACGACACGATGCGCGCCTACGGGCAGTTCGCAGCCGAATTCGCGACCGTGATCCCGGGGATCGAGATCAACACGACGTGGAACGACAACGAGGTCCACGTGCTGGGGTACGGGCTGCCGACCGCGGAAGACACGCCGCTGGGCCGCGTCCTCGCCGAGAACCGCGAGTTCCGCCGCACGCGCATCGACCGGATCGTGGCCAACCTCACCGCCGCCGGTTACCCGCTGACGCGCGACGAGGTCGTCGCGCAGTCCGACGGCGGCGACGCCCTCGGGCGGCCGCACGTCGCGAAGGCGCTCATCCTCAAGGGCTATGCCAAGGACGTGCAGAGCTGCTTCGACAACCTGCTGGTCCGCGGCAAACCCGGCTACATGCCGTCCAACTACATCACGCCCGAACAGGCGATCGACGTGATCCGGGCGAGCGGCGGGTTGCCGGTCCTCGCGCATCCCGGCCGGCTGAAGAACGACGCGGTCATCGAAGAGCTGATCGAACACGGCCTGGCGGGCTTGGAAGTTTTTTATCCCACGCACAGCGCATCGCAGACGGCGACGTTTCGCGAGCGCGCCGCCCGGCACGACCTGGTGATGACGGCCGGTTCCGATTTCCACGACATCCGCTGGAACACGCGCGGCGTGGGCATGGACGTCGACGAAGCCGACATCAAGCCGTTCCTCGACCGCGTCTCGTGACTTCCTTATACATACACGAATGGTGATGGAGCGAGCGCCGAAGAATCGTCAAATCAGCCGCACCGTACTTGCGAGCTCGGCCCGGGGGGCCCACGAAGTGGGGGGCATGGGTTCGGCCTTGGCCGAATCCCCGCGGCGAAAGCCGCGCGCACTTTGTGCGGGGTGCTTCGCACCCAGAGGCTGGGCCGCAGCGCCTTTAGAACACAGGCCCCATGCATGACGATGAGATCAAACCGTTTATCGGTAAACCGGTTCGCGTGACGCTTGCCGACGGCCGCGTCCTTGCCGGGACGTTGCACTCCCACGGCGACGAGGGTCACGGCCACGTCCACTACGCGGTCGTCTCCGATCCGATCAAGAAGGGCGGCGAACCGGTCGTCGAGATGCTGCACGGCGGCGACCAGGTCACCGAGATCGTGGACGCCGGCGACGATCCGGCCGCCGTCGAGTAGGCGCTCCGCCTAACCGATGATTCCGGCGGCGCGCGACTCGTACTCGCGCGCTTCGCGGGTGAGGACGGCGAGCCGTTCGCGCTGCTCGGCGACGACCGCGGCGTCGGTAATGAAGCGGTGATTCACCTCGACGTTGACGACGCTCGCATCGAACGCCGCACGGGCGAAGCGCAGCGCGCAATCGACGTCGCTCATCAGGTTCGCGTTGTGCAGCTCGGCCGTGCGCGCGACGAGCGCCAGCGCTTCGGCCGCGCGACGCGCCGCCTCGAGCGGCGCTTCGGCCGCGCCCACCAGGGCGTGCTGCAAGCGCGCCCGGCGCTCGGTCTGTTGGGGTTCGGTTGCGCGCGGCAAGGCCTGCGCCGCGACGACCGCCTGGAAGGCCGCTTCGTCGAGCGGACGCAGCTCGAGGAACTGCCGCCGCAGGCCGTCGGCGTCGGCGGCGACGGCGCCGGCCGCGGCGTGGACCGGCCCGAGCTTCGGCGAGGCCAGCGTGATGCGGGCGACCATTGCGCACAGCGCCGCCGCCAAGGCTCCCACCAAGGTCGCAGCGCTACCGCCGCCGGGCGTCGGGTCGGCCGACGCCAACGCGTCGAGGTAGCCTTCGAACTCCATCGCTGCCCCCTTTCGGCCGATGAAGCTGGGAGACCCCACCCCCACCCGAGACGGATGCCGGGGGCGCGGGCTCGAAGACCGTTGGGCCGTTTAAAGATTGTTTCAAAGATCAGCGGTGACAACTTGCACCCTAACCCGGACCGGCGGTCCTTCGGCTGCGCGCCTACGGCGCTCCGCTCAGGATGAGCCGTGACCGGGTCACTTTGAAACGAAAGACATGCCAGTACTCGAACAACAGAAGGGCCACGTCAAGGACATCGGTCTGGCCGACCAAGGCAAAGACAAGATCGAATGGGCGGCGACGTTCATGCCCGTCCTGGCGCAGATCCGCGATCGCTTCGCGAAGACGCGCCCGCTCGCCGGCGTGCGCATCGGCGCGTGCCTGCACGTCACGACCGAAACCGCGAACCTCATGCTGGCCCTCAAGGCCGGCGGCGCCGAGATCGTGCTGTGCGCATCCAACCCGCTCTCGACGCAGGACGACGTCGCCGCGGCGCTGGTGAAGCACTACGAGATCCCGACCTTCGCGATCAAAGGCGAAGACGAAAAAACGTACTATTCGCACATCGAAGCGGTGATCGCGTCGAAGCCGCACATGTCGATGGATGACGGCTGCGATCTCGTCACCACGATCTACACCAAGCACAACGCGTTGCTCAAGGACATGATCGGCGGCTGCGAAGAGACTACGACGGGCGTGATCCGCCTGCACGCGATGGAGAAGGACGGCGTGCTGCCGTACCCGGTCGTCGCGGTGAACGACGCGCTGACCAAGCACATGTTCGACAACCGCTACGGCACGGGCCAATCGACGCTCGACGGCGTCATCCGCGCGACCAACGTGCTGATCGCCGGCGGCACCGTGGTCGTCGTCGGCTACGGCTGGTGCGGCCGCGGCGTTGCGTCGCGTGCCAAGGGCCTCGGCGCGAACGTCGTGGTCACCGAAATCGATCCGCGCAAGGCGCTCGAAGCCGCGATGGACGGTTTCCAAGTGATGTCGATGGCCGAAGCTGCCAAACTCGGCGACATCTTCGTCACCGTTACGGGCAACTATCACGTGATCCGTCAAGAGCACTTCGAAGTGATGAAAGACGGCGCGATCGTCTGCAATTCGGGCCATTTCAACGACGAGCTCGACCTCGACTCGCTCGAGAAGATCGCCACGGGCAAGACCAAGCCGCGTCAGTTCGTCGATGCGTACAAGCTTCCGAGCGGCAAAACGGTGCGCGTGCTCGGCGAAGGCCGCCTGATCAACCTCGCCGCCGGCGAGGGCCATCCGGCCGCGGTGATGGATATGTCGTTCGCCAACCAGGCGATGGCGGCGGCGTATCTCGCGCAGAACTACAAGAGCCTCGAGAAGAAAGTCTACTCGGTGCCTAACGAGATCGACGAAGAAGTCGCCCTGCTCAAACTGGCCGCGATGAAGATCACGATCGACACGCCCACCGCCGAGCAAGTGAAGTATATGGCATCCTGGAGCGAGGGAACCTAAATGGCATATCGCCGTCTGTTTACGTCCGAATCCGTTACCGAAGGTCACCCGGATAAGATCGCCGATCAGATCTCGGACGCCGTGCTCGATGCGGTCCTCGCTCAGGACCCGATGGGACGCGTGGCCTGCGAATCGTTCGTCATCACGGGTCAGGTCCACATCGCGGGCGAGATCACGACGAAGGCCTACGTCGACATGCCCAAGCTCGTCCGTTCGACGATCAAGGAGATCGGCTACAACCACTCGGTGAGCGGCTTCGACGCCGAGACGTGCGGCGTCTCGGTCTCGATCGACGAACAGTCGGCCGACATCGCGATGGGCGTCGACGAATCGTACGAAGTTCAAAGCACCGGCGACACCGATCCGTTCGATCTCACCGGCGCCGGCGACCAGGGCATGATGTTCGGATTCGCCTGCCGCGAGACGCCGCAGCTGATGCCGCTGCCGATCGTGCTCGCGCACGATCTCACCCGCCTGCTCGCCGCGGCGCGCAAGAACGGGCAGATCAAGTACCTCCGCCCCGACGGCAAGTCCCAGGTCACCGTCGAGTACGATGGGTCGACGCCCAAGCGGGTCGACGCCGTCGTCATCTCGACGCAGCACGATGACGACATCCCGCTCGACCTGATCCGGCGCGAAGTGACCGAGGCGATCATCGACGAGGTGATCCCGAGGAACCTGCGCGACAAGGATCTGCGCGTGTTCGTCAACCCGACCGGCCGGTTCGTCATCGGCGGGCCGAAGGGCGACGCCGGTCTGACCGGGCGCAAGATCATCGCCGATACGTACGGTGGGATGGCTCGCCACGGCGGCGGCGCCTTCTCGGGCAAGGATCCGACCAAGGTGGACCGCTCGGCGGCCTACGCGGCGCGCCACGTCGCCAAGAACGTGGTGGCGGCGGGGCTCGCGGAGCGCTGCGAGGTGCAGGTCGCATACGCGATCGGCGTCGCTCACCCGGTCAGCGTGCTGGTCGAGACGTTCGGCACCGGCGTGATTCCCGACGAGAAGATCGCCGAGCTGGTGACCGCGCACTTCGATCTGCGTCCGGCCGCGATCATCCAGCACCTCGACCTGCGCCGCCCGATCTACAAGCAGACCGCGTCGTACGGCCACTTCGGCCGGCCCGACCTCGATCTGCCGTGGGAGAAGACGAATAAGGCCGAAGCGCTGCGTTCGGCCGCCGGCCTCAAGGGCGGCGTCGAGAAGGAACTCGTTCGAGTCTAGGCGTGTCTAAGGCAGCATGGCTGCTGCCGTCACCCGGGATGACGTGACCGCGGAGCGTTCGCTTTCGATACTGCGAACGCTCTTCGGTTCCGGATTCGCCCGCAATTTCGCCATCGAGCTGTGGGACGGCACGCGCGTCGAAGCGCTCGAGACGCCGCGCTTCACGCTCAAGATCAACGCGCCGTTCGCGCTGCGCGCCGCGTTCGCGCCGCCGCTCGATCTGAGCCCGGGGCGCGCGTTCGTCGAGAAGTGGATCGACATCGACGGCGACATCGAAGAGTCGATCGATCTGATGGAAGGCGTGATCGCGTCTTTTCCGCGGCTGCTCGTACCGAAGATGATCGCCCAGCTGCTCAAACTTCCCAAGCCGCCGGCGGCGTCCGACGACGGCGCGCAGCTGCGCGGGAAGCGCCATACGAAGCAGCGCGACGCCGAAGCGATCGGGTTCCACTACGATCAGCCGATCGCGTTCTACAAGAGTTTTCTCGATTCGCGCATGGTCTACTCGTGCGGGTACTGGGACGACGGCGTGTCGACGCTCGACGAAGCGCAGGTTGCCAAGATCGACCACATCCTGCGTAAGGTGCGGCTGCGCCCCGGCGAACGGCTGCTCGACATCGGCTGCGGGTGGGGTGCGCTGGTCATTCGGGCCGCCCAGCAGTTCGGCGCGCACGCCCTCGGCGTAACGCTCAGCCGCCGGCAGCACGAGGAAGCACAGCGGCGGATCGCCGAGGCCGGCGTCGCCGATACGGTACGGGTCGAGCTGCGCGACTACCGGGATTTGCGCGGCGAGACGTTCGACAAGATCGTCAGCGTCGGGATGGTCGAGCACGTCGGCCGCGAGCGCCTGCGGACGTACTTTCGCACCGCCTACGATGCGCTGCGCGACGGCGGGCTCTTCCTCAACCACGGCATCACCCAGCAGAGCCGGGACGGCAAGGGCTATCGCGGGAGCGGCTTCATCGATCGCTACGTTTTCCCGGACGGCGATCTGGTCAGCATCGACACGATGCTGCGCGGCGCGGAATCCGTCGGTTTCGAAGTGCGTGACGTCGAAAACTTGCGCGAACATTACGCGCGGACGCTGCGCGCCTGGTATACGAATCTCGAGACGCAGCGCGACGAGGTCATCGCCGCCACCGACGAGCGGACGTACCGCATTTGGAAGATCTACATGGCCGGCAGCGCGCGCAACTTCTGGAAGGGCCAAATGGGCCTCATCCAAACGCTGCTGGCGAAGACCGAGCGCGGCGGCCCCGCAAACATTCCGGCCACGCGCCGCGACCTCTATACGTAAGGGCTAACCGCCGTTCCTCGACGGGCGCTCAACTTCGTTCGCGCCCCTCGGAATGACAGAGTGGTCTTCATCCGCCGGCTTTTTTTACGCGCCGGTTGCGTTCGGTGAAGTAGGCGATGACCGCGTCGCGGTGATCGCCCTGTAATTCGATCACGCCGTTCTTGGTGGTGCCGCCGGTGCCGCAGCGGCGGCGCAGCTCCTTACCGGCCGCATCGATTTCGTTCGGAATCACGCCGTGCACGACCGTGACGCTGCTGGCGCGGCGTTTCTCGCGAAAGACGCGGATGACGCCGTCGTTGGGGACTCCGGGCGGCGCGCCCGAGGGGTTGGGCATTTAGGGAACGGCCTTCAACCGCCGGCCGCGATCTCCGCCAGCGCGGACAAGTCGCCGATCGTCCACTCCGGCGGCGGACCGAAGGTCTCGGCCGGAGCGCCGCCGCGATTGCACCACGCGACGCGCATCCCGAAAGCGGCGGCGCCGGTCGCATCCCAGCCGTTCGACGTCACGAAGACGAGCCGTTCGGGTACGACGCCGTAATGTTCCGTGGCGAGCGCGTACACGCGCCGGTCCGGTTTGAACACGCCGGCCGATTCCACGCTCAGCGTGACGTCGAGCAACGCGGCGAGGCCGGCGTTGCCGATGGCCGCCGCCGCCGTCACCGGCGTCCCGTTCGTCAGCACCGCGCAGCGCACGCCGTGCGCCGCCAGGATTTGCAACGCGGGCACCGCGTCCGCAAACGCTTCGACGTGCTCCCAAGCCGCGACCAGCCGCTGCTGCGCGACGGCGTCGAGAACCACGCCGTGTTTGGCCGCGGCGAAGCGCAGCGCGTGCGCCGTCAGCGCGTCAAAGTCTTCGTGCCGGCCGACGATCGTGCTCGCAAACGCGTACGCCAGCTGCTTCTCGCGCCACGTCGCGACGAACGCTGCCGGATCGCCGGTCACTTCGGCGGCGGCGGCTTGCAGCGACGCGACGTCGAGCAGCGTGCCGAAGAGATCGAAGACGACCGCGGCGGGCTTCACGCGGGCTGCAACCGCGCTCGTATGCGCGGGGGTTCCAGCGGCGTGACCGCCTCGCAGGGCACGCGCGCCGTGCCGGCCGCCGATCCGCTCGCCGTCGAAGCGCTGGCCGCGTTCGGCCGCCTGGCTTCCGCGCGCGGCTGGATCGCGGCGACGTCGGGCAATTTCTCGTGCCGGCTCGACGAGGGGCACGCGCTGATCACCCGTACCGGCATCGACAAGGGGGCGATCGGCGCGGCCGACGTCGCGGTCGTGCCGCTGACCGGGCCGATACCGGCGGGCTTGTCGGCCGAAACGCCGCTGCACGTGGCCCGCTACCGCGCGGCCGGTGCCGTCGGCGCGATCGTGCACGTCCACACGGTCGCCGCCACGGTGCTCTCGCGCGCGGCGCTCGCCGACGGCTTCGTGCGGCTGAGCGGATTCGAGATGCAGAAGGCGCTCGAAGGCGTCACGACGCACGAGAGCGTCGTCGACGTCCCGGTGTTCGCCAACGACCAGGATACCGTGGCCTTGGCGGCGCGGATCGAGGAGCGGCTGCGCGGCGCGCCGGCGGTGCCGGGATACTTGCTCGCCGGTCACGGACTTTACGCGTGGGGCGCGACGATGGGCGACGCGCGCCGGCATCTCGAAGGACTGGAATTCTTGCTGACGTGTACGCTGGAAGAACGGAAACTGCAACGATGACCCAAGCAACCCTGCTACGCTCGAAGCTGAACGTCTACGACGAGAACGCGCCGGCGCAACCGCTGGTCGCCACGGCCGACGGCGCGGAGATCGCGCGGCTGCTGGGCGAAGTCGGCGTGCGCTTCGAACGCTGGACCGCCGAAGCGGCGCTCGCCGCCGACGCTGATTCCGCGGCCGTGTTGGCGGCTTACGCGTCGTCGGTGAAACGCGTGCAGGCCGACGGCGGCTACGGCACGGTCGACGTGCTGCGTCTGGCGCGCGGCACGCCGAACACCGCGCCGATGCGCGCGAAATTTCTCGACGAACACGCCCACACCGAAGACGAGGTGCGCTTTTTCGTCGAGGGCTCGGGCGCGTTCTACCTGCACCTCGGCGGCAAAGTCTATCAGGCGATCTGCGTGCGCGGCGACCTGATCAGCGTGCCGGCCGGAACGCCGCACTGGTTCGACATGGGGCCGGATCCGGAGTTCACGGCGATCCGCTGGTTCAACAACCAGGAGGGTTGGGTGCCGCAGTATACCGGGACCGGCATCGCGGCGCGGTTTCCCAAGTACGAGTGATCGCCGCCCGCGCGATCGTCACCGACGTCGAAGGGACGACGTCGGCGATCAGCTTCGTGCGCGACGTGCTCTTTCCGTATTCCGACGCGCGCCTCGACGCCTACGTCGGCGCGCACCGTGACGATCCCCTGGTCGCGAACGCACTGCGCGAAGCGGCCGTCGGAGCGGGCGAACCCGGCGCCGGCGACGCGCGCGTTCTGGCCGTGCTGCACGAGTGGATCGCCGAAGACCGCAAGGCCACGCCGCTCAAAACGCTGCAGGGTCTGATCTGGAATGAGGGCTACGCCCGCGGCGAGCTGACCGGACACGTCTATCCCGACGTCCCGCCGGTGCTGCGCGCGTGGCAGGCGGCCGGAATCGAGCTCTACGTGTACTCTTCGGGCTCGATCGTCGCGCAGAAAGTGCTCTTCGCGCATACGTTTGCGGGCGATCTGACGCCGCTGTTCGCGGGCCACTTCGACACGACGATCGGCGTGAAACGCGAGGCCGCGTCGTACGCGGCGATCGCGGCCGAGACCGGTTTTCATCCCACCGAGATGCTCTTTCTCTCCGACGTCGAGGACGAGCTCGACGCGGCCCGCGCGGCCGGGCTGTCGACCGCGCGACTCCTGCGGCCCGACGACACGCCGGCCGGCGCGACGAGCGCGCATCCGGCTTACGTGGACTTCGCCGCGCTCTCCGCCGACGTCGCGGCCGCGTAGTCGCTCAGCAGCGTGCGCACGGCCGTGCACGCCAGCGCGACCGTATTGTCGAGCCCGAGCACCTCGGTGTTGAACACCAGATCGTAGAGCGCGCAATCGTAGATGTGCGTGTTGAAGTAGTGCTGCTGGTAGCGCACGCGAGCTTCGTCGGTCGCCTTGATGCGCCGCGCGGCTTCGTCGCGCGAGATTGCGTAGCGCCGCGCCAGTTGCTCGATGCGCCACTCCTTGCCGGCTTGGAGCAGAATCGACAGCACCGGAATGTTGGTCGGGCGCCAGCCCAGCATGCTGACACCGCCGTGGCCGATCACCACCGCGTGGCCCTGCTGGGCTTGTTCGAGCACGAGACTGCGCACGCCGTCGATCAGCTGCTCGTCGGGCATCTGCAGCGTCGATGCGCCCGGCACCATGGCCGTCGCGCGGGCCAGCGTGGCCATCAGGCTCTCGCCGAATTTCGGCGGCTGCTCGAGCCGGCGCTCCAGGTACTCGCTCGGGTACTGGTAGCGTTCGATGAGCTGCGCGATGAACCAGCGTTCGTCGAGCAGCGCCGCATTCAGGGTCTTGGACAACGCGTCGCCGAGCGTTCCGCCGCCGGCGCCGAGTTCGCGCGAGATCGAGACGATCATGCGCTTCCAGAATAACCGGTTTAGCGCCGATCCGATAGTAGCGCGCGCGAGCCGGCCAGGTTGAGGGCGAGCAGCAGGAAGAGGCCGCCGGAGAGCCCCATGACCGCTCGCGGGCCCCAGTGGTCCGCGACCAGCCCGCCGAGGATCGACGCCGGGACCATCCCGACCAGCACCAGCAGGCGGATCAGCCCGAAGACGCGGCCCACTATGGCGCCGACCGGGACCGGCAGCGTGTGCGTCCAGATGATCGGCAGCCAGAACAGCGCGTCCAGCACGTAGACCGACACCAAGGCGCGGCCGAACGGCCAGTGCGTCCGGCCGGCGAGCAGCGAGCCGGCGACCGAACCGAGGGAGAAGCAGCCGAAGGCGATTCCGACCATCTGGTCGGTTCACGGCGTTGATCGCCAGGGCCGGCAGCGCGCCCACGAGGCCGAAGATCGCCCCGCCCAGCGGGGCGCGATCAGGTTGACGCCCTGCTCGGTGGCGACCAGCGCCGCCACGGCCGTCGTGAAGCGCAGGGCGTCCGCCCCGAGCATCAGCTTGCGGCGGTCGAGCCGGTCGGCCCAGCGACCCGCCGAGCAGGCCGAACACAGCGAACGACAGCAGCTCGAGCGCGAAGGTCAGCCCCAGCGAGACCGCGGACCGGTGAGGTGAAACACCAGCAGCGGGATGACCAGGGTGCGCAGGCCGTCCCCGAGGTAGAAGAGTGAAACACGCTCCGCGTCGAGCGAGCAGTACCAACCATGTTACGTTCCCATAGCAATGCGGCGGGTGGAGAGGCGCGGTGTGCGCGAGCCGTCAATAGTCCGGGGGGGGGACGCTACCGTAACATGGTCTCGTCAAGGTCCGTTTTGCCGCGAAAACACCTCCGGATCGGGGCCGCCATCAAAGAGTCGGCGCGGCCGTTGCGGAATACTAGCCCCCCAGATCACCACCCCTTCACGCTTATAGAGAGTCTTCGGATCACGTATTTCGCCCGCAGGTCGGCGCCGGCGCAAGAAAGATCGAGATGGTAGTCGCGATCATCGACGTCAGCGAGACCAACCAAAGAGCCTACGCTCACATCCTCTCGCGCATTGGTGACGTGCGGGTCAAACCGTTCACGTCGCCCGATGCAGCGTTGGTTTGGTGCGGCAAACAGGAACACGATCTCGTCATCCTCGACTACCGCATGGGTCAAACCGAAGGGATGGACGGGCTCGAGTTCGTCAAGGAATACAACAAGGCACACGGCGATACGCAGACGCCGCTGGTGATGATCACCGGCGAGAAGGACCGCGAGATCCGCCACCGCGCACTCGAACTCGGCGCCAGCGATTTTCTCAACAAGCCCGCCGACCCGGTCGAATTTCTGTCGCGCGTGAAGAACTTGCTCGCGCTGCGCGAGAGCCGCAAGAAGCTCGAGAACTACGCCGCGTCGCTGGCCGCCGACGTCGCGCGCGCGACCAAAGAGATCGCCGACCGCGAAGAAGAGACGATCAACCGGCTCACCCGCGCGGCCGAGTTTCGCGACAGCGAAACCGGGCTACATATCGTGCGCATGGGCAAGTATGCCGAGATCCTGGGCCGCACGCTCGAACTGGATTCCGAGGATCAGCGCTTGCTGCGTCTCGCGACGCCGATGCACGACATCGGCAAGGTCGCGACCCCCGACGGCATCTTGCTCAAAGAGGGCCCGCTCAATCCCGAAGAGTGGGAGATCATGAAACGCCACGCTCGGTCCGGCTACGACATCCTGGTGGGCAGCTCGTCGAAGGTGCTGCAGCTGGCCGCCCAGATCGCGCTGCGCCACCACGAGCGCTGGGACGGCACCGGCTATCCGGACCGCCTGCGCGGCACGCAGATTCCGCTGGCCGCGCGCATCGCGGCCGTCGGGGACGTCTTCGACGCGCTGTGTTCCAAGCGCCCGTACAAGCGCGCGTGGACGACCGACGAAGCGCTGCGCGTCATCCAGAAATCGTCCGGGTCGCACTTCGACCCGATGGTCATCGACGCGCTGAACGCAAGCTGGAACCAGTTCCTCGACATTCAGAAAGAGTACGCTGACACGGGTCACGCCGCATAGTGTCGTGACCCTCTGACATGATCGATCTGCGCCGCATCCGCTACCTCCGCATCGGAACCCCCGATCTCGGAGAAGCCGCCAACTTCGCCACCAAGATTCTCGGCCTCGAGCCGGCCGGCCGCGAGCGCGGCATGGCGTACTTTCGCAGCGACGACCGCGATCATACGATCTGCTACGTCGAGGGCGATCCGGCCCGGCACACGATCGCCTTCGAAGTGTCGGAAAACGCCGATCTGCAGGCGATCGCGGCCGAACTCGAGCGCGCCGGGCATCCGGTGCGCGCCGGCACGGCGGCCGAACGCGAAGCGCGCCGCGTGCTGGACTTCATCGCGTTCTCCGATCCGAACGGCAACGCGATCGAGATCGTCCTGCGGCCGTTCGCCGCGACCCGGCGCTACTTTCCGAGCCGCGACGCCGGCATCACCGGCTTCAGCCACATCGGCATTCATACCGGCGACGCTCCGCGCGACGAAGCGTTCTGGACGCGCGTCTTCAACGCGCGCGCCAGCGACTGGATCGGTGCCGCGCCGCTGCTGCGCATCAACGAAGTCCACCACACGCTCGCGCTCTTTCCGTCGGGTCGCGTCGGCGTGCAGCACATCAACCATCAGGTCGAATCGATCGACGACGTGATGCGTTCGTGGTATTTCGTGCGCGAGCAACGTGGGCTGCGGGTGGTGTTCGGTCCCGGCCGCCATCTTTCGTCGGGCGCGGTGTTCTTGTACTTCGAAGGCCTCGACGGGATGGTCTACGAGTACTCCTGCGGCGTGCGGATCATCGAAGACGAAACGACGTACGTTCCGCGCCAGCTGCCCTTCACGGCCGAAGCGTTCTGCATGTGGGGTGCCAAGCCCGACATCGTCGAGTTCCGCGCTCCCGACCCGCTCGTCACCATCTAGGCGCCGGCCGATGATTGCAACAGCGCGACGCTCAACCAGATGGTCGTGCATCGCATCGTCAGCACCATGTTCGACCGGCACGTACCGAGCTTGATCGCGCCGTATCGCCGCCGCCGCGACGCGATGCTCGCGGCGCTGGCCGCGCATATGGCGGCCGGTACGCAGTGGAGCAAACCCGAAGGCGGCACGTTCGTGTGGGTCACGCTGCCGGCCGCGCTGGACGGCGCCGAGCTGCTCGAGCGCGCGTTGCTCGAAGAACGCATCGGCTTCGTTCCCGGCGGTGCGTTCTCGCCCGGCGGCACGGTCCGCAATACGATTCGCCTGAACTACTCGCTCCAACCCGAGGCCGCGATCGCCGACGGCGTCGCGCGGCTCGGCACGCTCGTCAGCCGGTCTTCATGACGAGATCGGCCGCGGTCAGCTTGCGGTCGATCGCACCGTACTGGTAGAGCGCGGCGAGAACCGGATCGAGGAATTTGGGGTCGAGCGAGGTCGCGTACGCGCAGCGGCCCATCGCGCCGACCGTGACCGGATCCATCTGCGCCCACTTGGCGAGGATCTTGCCCGACGCCGCGTGGTTGGCGTTGGCCCAGCGTGCGGTGTCGTAGACGGCGCCGACGAAACGGCGAATGACGTCGGGATTTTTCTTGACGTAATCGGTCGTCGAAAACCAATTCGCGATGAGAAATTGCGGACCGATCGCATCGTACGGCTTCGCGAAAACGCGCACGGTCTTGCCGAGCGCGGCGGAAAGATTCGGTTCGGCGATCAAGGCCGCATCGAACGTGCCGCGATCGAGACCGGCGGCCATTTGCCCCATCGAAAGCTGGACGAACTTGACGCTCGCCGGGTCGACCCCGTTGCGGGCGAGCCAGGCGCGCGTGCCGATCTCGGTGAGGTCCTTGAGCGCGGTGACGGCGATCGTTTTTCCCACCAGGTCCGCCGGTTTGCGCAACGGCGAATTCACGGCCACCGTCAGCGCGACGGTCGGGTTCGCGGCGGTGTACATCCCGGCGCCGGCGATCAGCGTGAACGGCGCGCCGTGCGCGATCGCGTCGGCCAGGTTGCCGGTGTTCGAGAGCCCGATGTCGAGCGCGTTGCCGCCGGCGGCGACGAGGATCGCGCCGCCCGAGGTGAACAACTGCATGTCGACGCCGAGGCCGGCTTTGGTGAAGAAGCCCATGTCGGTGGCATAGAAGCCCTCGGCGAACGTGTCGGCGCTGCCGACGCCGATACGTACCGCCGCTGCGTCCGCGCCCCGGGCCGGCGCACGCAGCGCTGCGGCGCCGGCGAATGCCGCCAGCGCGCCCAGCGCCGCACGCCGGTCAGCCAACGGCGGCGGGCTCGCGGCGCGGCTGTTCGAACACCGCGATCACTTCGGGACCGAGCGCGCAGAAGCGCGCTTCGTGACGGGTGAACATCGAGCGCACGCCCTCCACGCCGGGGTTTTGGTCGCCTTGACTGCGCACGCGTTCCAGCGGCAGCTCCAGCGTTTCCGGCTCCGCCCCGCGGAAAACGTTCATCGGGTCCGCGCCGGCTTCGACGCGCCGCATCTCGCGGCGCAGGACGTTGCGGTAGACGGTGACGCCGCGGTCGGTCGTGCCCAGCGCCTCGGCGCTGCGATCGGCGATCGGTCCCTGCGTGATCCACGCCATGATGTCTTGCGCGTGGATCGAGTCGAGCAGAAAGTCGCCGCGCTCGTCGAGGTAGGGCACGTCGTAGGTGTGTACGCCGTCGGCGAGGTGCGGCGGAATCTCCGCGCCCGGCGGCGGGACGATCACGTGGTACCACAGGTGCAGCGTGTGCGTGTCGTCCATCGGCACGCGGAACTGGTAGCGCATGTGGCAGGTCTCTTCGCTCGCGCTGCCCACCAGCAGGGTGGTCGGGAACACCAGCGGATGCCCGATCTTCCAATCGTCGCTGTCTTCGGTGTGCCCTTCGATGACGCGGCGCTTGATGATGCCGTAGGGGAACTCGTCGAACGCGGTCTTGAGATGCTTGCTCGTGAACTTCGTTTTGAAGTTTTCGTGCTCGAGCACGAACTCGAAGAGATGGCCGTGCAGCCACTCGGTGTGCACCGCGTCGACCGAGTTCTCCATGATCTGCAGCCAGTTGCACGGGATCACCGCGCTGCCGAGCAGGCGGATCGCGTGCGGGGCGTCGAGGCCCGCCAGCGGCGGAACGTGCGGCGCCGGCGCCGGACCGAGATACGCCCACAGCAGGCCGCCTCGTTCTTCGACCGGGTAACCGGCCACCCGCACCTTGTCTTTGAACGTGCTCTCGGGCGGCTCGTTGGGCTGGTCGAGACACGCGCCGGTGCCGTCGAACTTCCAGCCGTGGTACGGACAGCGAATGCCGTCGAGTTCCGGGATGCCGTAGAGAAGCGACGCGCGGCGGTGCGGGCACGCCTCTTCGATCAAGCCGAAGCGGCCGCCGCGGTCGCGGAAGAGCACCAGCGATTCGCCGAACAAGCGTACCGGCTTCGTCCAGCGGTCCGCCATCTCCGAGGCCGCCGCGATCGGCTGCCAGTAGCGCCGTAACAGCGCTCCCATCGGCGTTCCGGGACCGACGCGCGTGAGCCGTTCGTTCTCTTCTACAGTCAGCATGCGCCTCTGAGTCTAGCGCGGCGGGGCAGATTTGTCCAAGGGTTACGGGCGCGCGTGCAGCAGTTATCGGGCGTGCGTCAGTTGCGTATGGGGATGGCAGGTCTCGGCCAGGGAGCCGCGAGCACGATGCCCGCGATTGCCGTAATGCCCGAATATGCGCTGGTCGCGGGCGCCGACCACAATCCGGCGATGCGGGCCGGATTTCTGACGGCGTATCCGGAGGCCAAAACGTACGACACGGTGGCGGCGATGTGCGCCGCGCCCGACGTCGACGCGGTGTGGGTCGCGACGCCGAACCGGTTTCATTGCGAGCACGCGTTGGAAGCGATGCGTCACGGCAAGCACGTCGTCGTCGAGAAGCCGATGGCCGTCGATCTCGACGAGGCCGATCGCATGGTCGAGGCGGCCGAGCGCTACGGCGTCAAGCTGGCGTGCGGTCACACCCGCAGCCTTTCGATTTGGAACCGCGCGATGCGGCGCATCGCCCTCTCCGGCGAGCTCGGCGCGGTGACGGCGATCCACGTCTGGGCGTACACCGATTGGCTGATCCGTCCGCGCACCGCCGACGAGCTCGATCCCAATCAAGGCGGGGGCATCGTCTTTCGCCAGGGTCCGCATCAAATCGACACCGTGCGGCTGCTGGGCGGCGGCCTCGTGCGCAGCGTGCGCGCCCAAACCGGGCGCTGGCTCGAGGCGCGGCCCGTGCCCGGTTACTACACCGCGTTTCTCGAGTTCGAAGACGGCACGCCGGCGACGATCATGCACAACGGCTACGGCTACTTCGTGATGTCCGAACTGTATCCGTGGGTCGCCGCGGTCGAACGCTTCAGCGACGCCGACCGCGCGCGCATGCGCCGCGACCTCGTCGCCGGCACGCGCGACGAGGACGGTGAGAAGGAAGAGTGGCGCATCGGCGGCCGCCGCGACCCGACGAAGATCAAGCATGCCGGGCGGGCCGGTTGGAAGCCGTTCGACCTCGGGCCGGTCGAGGTGAGCTGCGAGCGCGGCGTGATGCGCAATTGGGAGAACGGCGTGGTCGTGTACAGTGATGCCGGCCGCCGCGAACTCGATCTACGCGATCTGCAGCGGCCCGAGGCGGATCCGTCAGGCGGCCTGACGCTGTCGATTCTCGAGGAACTGTACGCCGCCGTCACCGGCGGCGCGCCGCTCTATCACGACGGCGCCTGGGGCCGGGCGACGCTCGAGGTCGTTCTCGCGCTGATCGAGTCGGCGCGCGAACGTCGCGAGATCCGGTTGTCGCGCCAGGTCGCGATGCCCGAATCGTACGACGCTCATTTGATGCGAAACGAAAACCCGCTCGCGACGTAGTGGGCTTTCTCGTTCGACACCGGATTGAACGTCGTTCCGGCCCCGACCGCGAACGATAGGTTTCGATGCAGGCGCTCGTTCACGGAGACGTCGCCATAGGTTTGCGAGGCGGCGTGGCGCGCGACATGAGTTGGACGCCGCCGGTGACGTCGAGGACGTAGCGCGGCTGAGCCTGGTCGACGGTGAAGCGCGAACTGGGCGGCACCGCTTCGGCGCCGAACGCCGCCGCGAATGCGGCGCTCGCGGCAAAGGTGTAGTTCAAACCGTAACCGGCGTGCGTCGTCGGATAGAGGCCGGCTCCGTCCACACCCGACATCGCGATCTGCGAGGGCGTGTCGATCACCACTTCGAGGCGGCGCGCGATGCCGGTCCGCAAGCGAAACAACGGATAGGCCGCCAGCGCCGTGCCGCCGACCCGTGAGGCGTTCTGATAGTAGAGCGTCTCGACCAGCAGCGTGCCCGGCGCGACCGCGCACGGCGACGCCACGCCGGCCGGATCGTCGATGGTAAAGGCCGGATTTTGCGTGCTGCACGCGTTGACCGGCGCCGGCGGTGCCGCCGGCAGCGTGAAGCCGGGCGTCTGCGCATCGCCCGCTGCGCCGAGTGCGATCGCAGCCAACAGAAAAAACGGAAGCGACATAAAGCGGCGCGTTAGGAAACGTTTACTTTGGGGAGCCTCCGGGTTTGCTCATGACGACGAACGCCTTCGCGTTGGGATCCCATTTATCGACGACGATCGCCTGCGCCCCGATCCCGCGCTGGCCGCCGTCACGGAAATCATAGATCCCGTTCACGCCGGCCAAACCGTGCAGCGATTCGATGTAGTCATGGATTTGATCGGCCGTCGCATCGACGCCCCGGTGTTCCAAGGCGTTGAGAACGATCATCAGCGGATCCCAGCCGGTGACCGACGCGGCGTCCGGCTTCAGCCCCGCGCCCTTGAGCGCGCTGAAGAAGCCGCGCTGCGCGTCCCGGATCGGCCCGGGCCGGACATCGCCTTCCGACATCGCGCGATACGACGGGAAGTCCAGCTCTTTGGGCATGATCGTGGCGAACTGCGCCATCTCCTGATAGAGCATGTTGCCGTTCACCGCGGCGACCGGCACGTCAAGTCCGACGTCTTGCACGCCGCGTAGAATCGTGCCGGTCGGCGTGCCGACCGTCCCGGTGAGCAACACTTGCGGGTTGGCCGCTTTGAGATGCGCGATCTGGGCGTCGGTGCTGATGTCGGTGGGATTGAAGTGCTCGTTGCCGACCAGCACCAAGTTCTTGTTCTCCGGCCGGGCCAGCACGCCGAGATACCCCGCCTCGAACGCGTGCCCGGTCGCATCGGTCGTCGTCAACATGGCGAAGCGCGTGAGCCCGCGCTCGCGGTAGTAGCGAATGAGCGCCGTCGTCAGATCGTAGGCGCTGGCGCCGGCGACGAACACGAAGCTGCCCGAGGGCGGCTGCACCGGCGGCGAGAGGCAATAATCGACCGGCCCGGTCTTGGCGATGATTGCCAGAAACGACCCGCAGGCCGACGCGAACGGCGACCCGAGGAAGACTTGCACCTTCTTTGCGATGTACGAGTTCGCGATCTGCAACGCCACCTGCGGGCTGGAGGTGTCGTCGGCGATCACGAGCTTGATCGGCCGCCCGTTGAGCCCGCCGTGCTGATTGATCAGCTTCTCTTCGGCTTCGAAGGCCCCGTATTCGGCTTGACCGAGAAACGATGCCGGGCCGGTCATCGAGAGCATGATGTTGATCTCGAGCGGGGCCGGCTGGGCGAGCCCGGCCGACCGCAACCCGAGCAGCATCGAAGCGAGGAGGAGGAACGTCAAGGCCCGATTCTTCATGCCGGGTTCTTAAATTAGCCGGCGCTCGAATCATTTGGCAAAAAGTCGAGTCAGTTCGCCGGAACGGTCATCCCCGTTTGGTAGGCCAACTCGAAACCGAGCTTGAGGTCGCTCAAGAGTTGGCGGACCGCCGCAACGGCCAGCCGGTGACCGAGCACCGCGTCGAATGCGAGCCCCGCCAGGCCCAGCGGCGGCTCATACGTGCCGTCGAGATCGAGCCGCGAAAAGAGGCCGTCGATCTCTTCGACGCTGAGCGTGCCGTGGAAGGTCGGGTAGGGACCGCCATCGTGGGGTTGCCAGCCGATCTCCATGATCTTCAGGGTCGGAAACGCGCTCCTCGGGGTGAGTTCGAGGTCGGCTTTGCGTGCGACCGACAGATCGCCGATCGTGACGTGCAACTCGATGACGCGCTTGCCGTTCTCCAGCGGCAGCGTGGTGAGGAAATGCTCGGCCGCGCGCGGCACGTCCTCAAATGGGCACAGGATGTCGCGGCTTTCATGGATCTCGCTCACGGAAGTGGTCTTTCTGCGAAGGTGCTGCGAATGAACCACGTCAGGCTTGCGGCGACCAGCACGGCGATCAGCGCCAACCCTTCGAGGCCGGTGATGCTGCCGCGTCCGCCGCTGCAGCTCTGGACCGCCGCGCCGAGCCACAGCGAGGCGCGGGTGATGAACGACGGCGTTGCGCCCGAGGCGCGCAGCGCGAGGTCGCGGATCTGCTCGGGCGTCCAAGCGTTCCCATCGACGGAGTCGGCCAGGCGGTTCGCGCGGTCGAGCACGATCACCGACTCCGTATGAACGAGCGTCGACGGCGTCGTCCAACGGCTGGCGACGCCGAAGCGCGCGGCCAGCTCGTCGATCGATCCCTCGGCGCCGGTCGCCAGTGTCCAGCGCGCGGGATCCGCGCCGAACCCGCGGCCATAGTTGCGCAGGACGCGCGGCGAGTCGTAGGCCGGATCGAGCGTGATCTCGACCAGCTGCACCGGTTTGCCGCGCAGCTCGCTTTGGAGGCGCGCGAACTTACTCGACGTCAGCGGGCACATGCGCGGATCGGGGCAGCGCGTGTAGATGAAGCTCACCACCACGGCACTGCCGCGCAGATCGGCGAACGAGAACGGCCGCGCGCTTTGTGTTACCAGCGGAATCGCCGGAACGGTATCCCCGGGCTGCAATAGCGGAACGTATGCGGCGGCCGCCACGGCGACGGCCAGCAACAAGCCGCTCACCAGGTGCGCATCCCCGGTGCGAGATAGGCATGAGCTTGAAGGAGCGACGTCATCGGCCCCGCGTACGCCAAAATGGCGAGCGCGAGGGAGATTACCGCCCAGCGTCCGAGCTTGTCGAGCACGGGCGGCGTTTCCATCGCGTCCTCGTCGACCGGTGCGAAGGCAAAGGTCTGCGGCTCCTCCGAGCGTTGGTTGGCGACGTACGTGCCGGTGGCGACGATGATGAAGAGCAGCACCGAGATCGCGATCAGGGTCCCGCCGACGGCCGCGCCGACCATCTCGGGATGCCACGTCGCCGCGCCTTGCGCGCCGAAGTACGAGACGTCCGACGTGCGCCGCGGCGCACCGAGCAGACCCGCCCAATGCATCGACGTCGACATGATCGCCATCCCGATGAACCACAGGTAGACCTGCGCGAGGGCTAGGCGTGGCGCGAACAGCTTGCGGCCGGAGAGGGCCGGGATCAAGCCGTAGCTCGCGGCGATGAACGTCATCGCGACCGGGCCGCCGACGGTGACGTGGAAGTGGCCGACGATCCACATCGTGTTGTGGACCAGCACGTCCATCGAGTACGAGTTGTTGACGATCCCGCCGAAGCCGCCGAAGATGAACAGAATCATGCCCAGCGCGGCGCCGGCAAAGACCGGATTCCCCCACGGCAGCCAACGAATCGTTCCGATGAAGCCGCCTTTTCCGGCGCGCTTGGCGGCGAGTTCGAACGACGCGAAGATCGCGAACGCGGTCATGAAGGACGGAATGACGACGCCGTAGGTCAGCACCGTCTGCAGCCATTTCCAACCGGGCTGTACGCCGGGGTCGAGGTATTCGTGGTGCAGCCCGACCGGCGTCGAGAGCACGAGCAGCAAGATGAATGTGACCCGCGTGAGCGCGTCGCTGAAGACCTTGCCGCGGTACGTGGTCGGGATGAGGGTGTACCAGATCGTGTACGCGCCCATGATCCAGAAGTACACCAGCGGATGACCGAAGTACCAGAAGAGCATGCGCGTCAGCTCGACGTTGATGCCCGGTGTCCACCCGAGCGACCACGGGATCAGCAGCGCCATTTCAGCGACCACGCCGAGCGTCGCGATGATCCACATGATCATCGTCGTCGTCGCGAGGAACGCCGGCAGCGGGATGCGCTGGCTCGGATTGTGGCGTTTGAACCAGACGACGTTGGCGATGCAGTCGAAGGCGACGCACCAGGTGCCGAGTACCAGCAGCGTCGCGCCGAAGTAGAAGAACGGGCTGGCCTTGAGCGGCGCGAAGAAGGTATAGAGAACGGTGGCGTCCCCGGAGAGGATCACGATCGTCGTCATGACGGTGCCGACGAGCATCGTGCAATACCCGATCCAGCCCAGCGTCAGCGAACGCACGCGCGGGATGGACTCGTAGACGCAGTACGTGAAGAGGCCGGTGATGAAGAAGGTCGTGAACACGAGTGCCATCAGCACGCCGTGCGCGGTCAGCATGCGGTAGTAGTCGAAGGCCGGCGGCATCGTAATGAAGTTGGCGCGCGAGAAGCCTTGCAGCATCCCGAAGAGCGCGCCGATACCGAGCACGAGCGTCGCCGTGTAGATGTGGGTGAGCGCCAGCAGGTTGCCGCCCGCGCGCGAGAGAGCCTCGAGTTGCGTGGCCGGGGCGGGATACGTCGTCTCTTTCACTGGACCACGACCTTGGCTGCCATCATCTGATGGCCGGATCCGCAGTACTCGTTACAGATGAGCAGCAGCGTTCCGGGAGTTTTGAAGGTGTGCGAGACCGTGCTGACCCAGCCCGGCGTGACCATGGTGTTGACGCCGGTCTCGGGAATGCTGAACCCGTGTTCGACGTCGGCGCTGGTGACGTAGAACGTCACGCGGGCGCCCACCGGGATCTCGATCGTGCTGGGCGTGAACGAGAAGATTCGCGCCACGTAGTACGCCTCGTAGACGCCATCGGCGATCTTGTGCAAGCCCGGATGGTCGAAGGGCGGCGTCTGGGACACCTTGGTCGGATCGATCGTCTGCACGTGGCTGGGCGGAACGAGCCCGTCGACGATGGCGGCGCTGGTGATGACGCCGAGGAAGATCGCCAAGATCGCCACGCCGCAAGTCAACCAGATTCGTTCCGAACGGTGGACGTGCATCGTTACCACCGTTCCCGCAGCAAAACGTACATGGCAAACCAGCCGATGGTGATCAGGGTACCCAAGATCAATACAAAGGTTAACGTTGCCGGCAACGGTTCGTCGCGTGTCGGTTCCATGTGCGTGATCGTACCAGGCTAGTTATGAACGTCCTGTGAAGGTGACCGCCAGCGCGGCCCGATCGTCGGCCGTGCGCGCGCCGTGGCGGGTCGCGTCCTCGACGACGGCGCGGGCCGGATCGTCACCCAGATGCATGGCCCGGGCCACGCTGAAGAGTACGCCGCCGGCTCCGAAGGGGACGCCGGACGCACTTTGCGCTTCGGTGACCCCGCCGGTGGCGACCACGAGCGTGTCGCCGTCGTCAAGGGCCAGCGTTGCGGCCGCGTAGCGCGGATCGGCGACGAGGCCGAAGGCGGAGCTCGTCGGCGCAAGTACTTCCCCGCGAGTGCGGTCGCGCAGGATGATCGCGGTCTCTCCTCCGGCCGCGACGTAGCGCATGCGTCCCTGATACGGATCGATCAATCCGGCGAAGACCGAGGCGTACGTGGGGACCTCGCCCGGGAATTCCACCCGGAAGTCGCGGTCGGCGAGGGCCACGGCGCGCTCGAGCGGGCTGCCCAGCGTGAGTAGACCCAGTAAGTTGGTGCCCAAGAAATAGGCCGGCAACCGGCATCCGGCGCCGTGCCCCGCCATGTCGACGACGACGAGCGCGAGCTGGCCGTCGCTGCGGAGCCGGTAGGTGACGTAATCACCGCAACGCGTTCCGCCGTCGCAGCCGCGGACGTTCGCCCAGACCGCAAATGACGGTGAAGCCGGGAGCGGTGAGATATCCGGGCGGTCGTTGGCCAATCGTGCGGTCATCGGTTCCTCGAACGGAGCGGTGGGTTGACCGCATGCTCTCCGCCGGAGGTGAACTGCTGATGAACGATGTCGCAGCCAAAGGTTCACACGCGGGCGGCAGCGGCCGCGACTGTTTCTTACTTCCGGACGACTGCCACCACGAATTGCAGGGACGACAGGAACACCAGCATCGAACCGATCGCCGCGATCACGATCGTCGTGCCGCTCAGGGCGTACGCTTCGCCGATCGCAAAGACGATCGCACCCACTGCCGACACCCAAAAGTGGGCCGCCGCCCAGCGGTCGTTCTTCGCCAGGCCGGCGCGGTACGCCAGCCCGTAGATTGCCATGGAAACGAAGCCGAACAACGTCAAATGCGCGTGGACGGGCGTGTACTTGAACGATTCGATCGACGCCATGTAGATCCCGAGCGCCATCCCCAGCGCGCCGTAGAGCGCGCTGAGGATCAGGAAGTTCCGGTCGACGTTCAGCATAGGCTCCTCGCTATTTGCCGCTCTGCGTCTGCAGATAGGCGGTGATCAGGGCCGTTTCGCCAGGGTCGAGTCCGGCGTTGTCGGCTTGCACTTTCATCAGGGCCGGCCACTGGTTGGCCGTGTAATCGGTCGGTGGCCGCAGCGAGTGGCAGGTGCTGCACTTTTGCTGGTAGAGCGCGCTTGCCGCCTTCCAAACGGTCGCGGCGTCGGGTGCGAGCGCGTTGCTCGCGACCCAGCCGTCGATCGTGACGGCGACGTACGCGGTGCCGCCGACGCTCTGGGTTGCGCCGTTCACGGCTTTGCCCGAGAAACCGCCGAGCACGATGATGTGGCGGTCGGCGTAGGCGTAGACCGTCGCCGGTGTGCTCTGTGCGGCAAAGCCCGTCACCGTGACGTGCGTCGCCGCACCCGATTCGCCGATCACGTTCAGGGCCGCGCCCGGACCGACCGTCCCGATCGTCTTGCCGTTCGCCGCATCGAGCAGCGGCGTGAGGCCGGTCGCGAAGCGCTGGGTGGCGCCGCTCGCCGGCGCGTGCAGAAACGCACCGGCGAAGACTGCGACGCCCACGGCGGCGCCCAAGATCGTGCGGGTCGAACGTGCGTTGAGTTGCATTCGCTGCTCCTATGCGTGCTCGGCGGCGGCGCGCTTACCGGCGATGTACCCCTGGCACGCCGCGCGCGCCAGACCGTGTTGGCTGAACCCGCCGGCCGACTCGCCGCCACAGTACAGTCCGGGGATGACGCTGCCGTCGAGATCGATGACCTGACAGTTCGCGTTGATCCGCAATCCGGCCCGGGTATCGTGCACGACCGGCATCGCCCATGCCGCGTAGAACGGCGGCGTCGCGATCTTGTAGGCCGGTTTGGGTTTGCCGAAGTCGCTATCCGTGCCGGAATCGACGAACGAATTGTACCGGGCCACCGTTGCCGCGAGGGTATCGGGCGACATCGGCACGCGCTGGAACTTCATCTTGATCGCTGCCGCGAGTTCGGCCAGCGTCGTCCCGCTGAAGAAGAAGCCGCCGGCGGCATCGACGTTCGGCGGAACCGGATTCCATTTTTCGCGCGTGACCGCGTCCGCATCGAAAATCGCCCAGATCGGGCCGCCGCCGTTGTGCGCGTCGCCGATTCCGGCCAGCGCGGCGTTGAGCCAGTTGATCTGCCGGTACTTCACGTCGGCGTTTTTCGGGCTCCACGGCGTATAGGGGTTGATCGAATTGTAGTCGTTGGATGAGAATTGCGGGCCGGTTTCGTCGTAGAACCGCTTGCCGAGCATGTTGACGAGGATCAGATCCTGCCAGTTGCGCACTTGCAATCCCGCCGAGCCGGCCTTCGAGAACATCGGGCTGCCGGGCTGCCACTGCAAATTCACGTAGCCGTAGCGCGTGCCGACGAAGCCCGGCTTGGTGAGGTTCGCGCCGAACTCGCCGGTCTGATTGGCGAGTCCCCACAGCGAGGCTCCGACCGCCATCGCGGCGAGCTCGCCGCTCGCATCCTGTTTCGACCACGGCTCGCCGGCGCTGCCCAAGTACTCTTCGGTCAGACGCGGATCGAACATGCGGCGGAAGTTGACGTTGCCGCTGTGACCGCCGGTCGCGATGATGACCGCCTTGCGCGCGCGAAGGGTAACGGTCTTGCCGAGGTGCGTGGCCGAGATGCCGATCACGCGACCCGTCGTCGTTCCTTCACGATAGATGGCGTTCATGTGATGCTGCAGCAACAGCTGTACGCCGGCTTTTTTCGCAGCGGCTTCGAGTGGCCGCATCAGACCGTTGCCGGACGAGGTGATGGCCTGAACGTCGGGATCGCCGGGTTTACCGGTCTGCACCATCGGCCAGTTCATCAACGCCGAGTGGTGCTCGCGCGGCACGGAATTGCCGACCGAGGTGCCGCCGAAAACGTCGGGCGTCTTGTCGACGAACACCACGCCGTGCGCGACGAGGAATTCGAACGTTGGCGCGCTGTTGTCGGCAAACGCGCGGATGATCTCGTCACCGACCAGTCCGTCAGATCGGAGAATAGCAAGTCGGGTGAATCCTTGATGCCGTACTTCTTTTGTTGGCTCGTGCCGCCGCCGAGTGGGACGTTGCCGCCGCTGGTGATCGCGTGGCCGCCGATGTCGGCTTCGGCCTCGAGCAGGATGACGGACGAGCCGGCTTCGCGGGCGAGGATCGCCGCGGGCAGACCCATGCAGCCGGCGCCGATGACCACGACGTCCGCCGTATGGTCCCAAGTCAGCGGGGGATGCAGCGCCGTCGCCGCCGCGGCGGCAGCGGGCGTCGGAGTGAGGTTGGCGGCTGCGATCACGGCGGCGGCAGTGCCGCTGCCGGCCATCAGCAAGTCGCGTCGTTTGATTGCCCTGATCAATTTTGCATCCTTCGTTCGGCGCAAGTGAATAGGCGGAAGTCTGGACGAACGGCGTGGCCGGATATTGAAGCGGAGGTGAAGCAACCGTTCATGTCGCGTTCTCGCCGAGCCGACACGCTCGGGATGCGATGCTCTCGGTGACCGGCGCTCCGCGGCGCAAGATCCGGGTCGATCTGCTGCTCTATCCCACGCATACTCTGCCGACGGCAGCGGCCCCGATTCTCGTCGGTGTCGGCCTGGCATGGCATAACGGTGTGTTCGGCGCCGTGCCCGTGCTGCTCGCGTTCGTTTCGAGCTGGCTGATTCACGTTGCGGGCGTGTTCACCGACAACTACCGCCTGCTGGCCGATCATCCCGACGTCGGCGAGCATCCCGAATTGAACGCCGCTCTGGATGACGGTTCGCTGACGCTGACCGGCCTGTGGTGGGCGATTGCCGCCTGCCTCATCGTCGCGGCGCTCGCCGGAAGCTATCTTGTCGCCGTCGCCGGCATCGCCGCCGCCATTCTCGGCGTGATCGGCGTGGCCGCGAGCCTGGGCTATTCGCTGGGGCCACTATCGCTCACGAAGCTCGGCATCGCGGACCCGGTGTTCTTCCTGATGTTCGGCATCGTCGCCGTTACCGGCGTTTATTACGTGCAGGCCGGCGCCGCGTCGAACGTGCCGTTCGCGCGGCACATCGCCCCACAGGAGGTTCCCTGGGACGCGCTCGTCGTGGGTCTGCCCGTCGGCGCGATCGTCACGTGCGTGGTCCTGATCGATGACATTCGCGACCGCGCGTATGACGCCGCAAAAGGTTGGCACACCCCGCCGGTGCGTTTCGGGCTGCGTTGGACGCGCACGGAATTTGCGGTCTTGATGGCCGGCGCGTACCTCTTGCCGCTCTATTTTGGTTGGGGCTCGGGTTCAGCCCTTGGGTGCTGCTGCCGCTCACGACCGCCGGGGTGGCGTTCGGCATCACGCGCACCCTGTGCACCGAAATCGGCTTTGAAAAGCTTTTCCCGTTGACGCCGAAGACCTCGACCCTGGCATTCGTCTACGCACTTCTTTTGGGTGCGGGGCTTGCGATGCGCGGGTGATCGGCGAAGGGACGAGCGTGCACGAACTGGGGATCTGCCGGAGCCTCATCGACGTCGCGCTGGGCGCGCTGGCGGACCGTGGGATCACCGCGCCGGCCGAACGCGTCAACGTGGAAATCGGGCGTTTCACCTCGGTCGTTCCCGACGCGCTGCGCTTCTATTTCGAGATCCTGCGCGCCGACACGTTGCTCGAGCGCGCTGAATTGGAGATCACCAGCGTGCCGTTGCGGACCCATTGCCCGGCGTGCCGGGTCGAGAACGAACCGGATCAGCCCTCGTTGACCTGCCCCCTGTGCGGCGGTCTCGTGGCCATCGTCACCGGGCGCGAGTTGCGCGTAACGAGCGTCGACGTCGCGGATGCCGCGGCGTGAGAATCGACGACGTACGTAACGTCCTGTCCGCCAACGATCGCATCGCGGTTGCGAATCGCGAACGCTTCGGGCGTTGGGGCGCCTACGTGGTCAACCTGATGAGCGCGCCCGGCGCCGGGAAGACGACGATCCTCGAACGGACGCTGGCGGGCCTCGACGGCCGGTATCGCACGGCCGTGATCGAAGGCGACGTGCGCGGCAGCTACGACCGTGACCGGCTGCGCGCGGTGGCCGACGTGCCCGTCGTGCAGATCAATACCGAGGAGGTCTACGGCGGCGAATGTCACCTCGACGCGCTGATGATCGGCAACGCGCTGGAGAACGTCGACCTGGGCGGCACCGAGCTGATCGTGATCGAGAACGTCGGCAACCTCGTGTGTCCGGCCGAGTTCGACGTCGGTGAGAATTGCAAGGTCATGGTCTCGAGCGTGACCGAGGGCGAGGACAAACCGCTCAAGTACCCCCTGATGTACTCGGTCTGCGACGCACTGCTGTTGAACAAGATCGATCTCGCGAGCGCGGTCGACTTCGACCGCGAAACGTTCCTCGCCAACGTGCGCGCGGTCAATCCCGCGCTCACGATCATCGAACTATCGGCCCGCACCGGACAAGGAGTGGCTACATGGCTCACTTGGCTCGAACAAAAGCTGACGGCGTAGAACGCTCGCTGCTGGGCAAGCGCGGCCTGGATCGCCGCTCGTTCCTGGCCTTTTGCGGAACGCCGGCGCGGGCGTACCGGCGGTGATTCGCACCGCGCTCTCGGCGCACGAAGCGTCGCTGTGCGACTTGCTCGCCGCGTTGACGCTGCTCGGTGAGATGCCGCACGAGGTCGTCGCGATCGGCATCGTGCCGCAAGATCTCGTGCCGGGGGTGACGTTGAGCGACGCGGTGCGAGCGGGGCTCGACGAGGCGGAAGGGGCGGTCGTCGAGCAGCTGCGCGCGTGGAACATCGGCGTCACCGCCGCCGGCGTCGTTGCGGAGACGGTGCTCTCGCTGTAAGCGATCCGCCGGAAAACGATCAGCCGTGCGGTGCCGAGGGCATCGGCATCCGCCGGTTCGGCGGCGGGGCATTCGGCGGCTGCCCGACCGGCGCATTGTGCGGAAACGGAACGCGCTGGAAGCCCGGATTCGGTCCGATGCGTACGTTGAAGCCGAACGCCGGGCCGTAGCCGTACCCGAAGCCGGGATACCACCAGCCCGGGCCGTAGTAGAACGGGGCCGGCAGCGGCCCGCTATAGGTGTAGGGCGTATCGATCTCGTTCGCCGCGAAGGTCGTGCCGGCGGCGTAGCCGATGATCTTCACGCGCATCCCCGTCGCCAGCGTCAGGCCGGTCGGGTTGATGATCGTTCCGCGGTGTAGCGTAACGTCGTCGATCGTGCCCTTGTCATCGTGCACCGTGAGGTGGAACGGAGCGGCGGTCACGATCCGGCCCCTGATCGTCACGTCGGAAGCGGCTCGCGCATAGGCGGGAATCTTGGGAGCGGGCGTCTGTGCGCCGGCGGCGAGCGGTGCGGCGGCGAGGACGAACAAAGCCGCGAGAGCGAGTTTCAGCATGTTCGTATCGTCGCGCCTGCGCGTGAACGAGTCGTGAACGCGCAGTTCAAGGACAAAAAAGCCGGGCGTGAGCAGCTCACGCCCGGATCCTCCATGAACGATCAGCCGTTGACCGGGATGCTCTTGCTCTTCGTTACCGTCATGGGTTTCAGGCTAACGATCAGCAACCCGTTTTCCAGTTTCGCCGTCACGCTATCCGGATTGATTTCTTGCGGCAGGTCGACGATGCGGCTGAACGAGCCTTGTCGCAGTTCGTGGCGGTGGTAGTGGTTGTGGTCTTCGTTGTTCTCGCGCGAATACGAGCCGGAGATCGAAAGCTCGTCGCCGCGCGCTTCGATCTTGATGTCGTCCTTTTTGTAGCCCGGCAGCGCGCACTCGAGCGTGTAGGTGCCGTCCTTTTCGTAGACGTTCACTGCCGGTTCGATGGCCACGTTGAAATCGGCGGGAAAGCGGTTCTCGAACATCGCGTCCATCAGCTGCCGCATCGCTTCGAAGCTGCGAAATGGATCGCGCGGGAGTCGCGATTGGCGCACTGCGACCGCCGTGGTACTGTTGGTTCCGTTCTTCGCTGGGGCTTGGGTTGACATGTCTGAGGGTCCTTTCACGTGCCGTGGCCCGTTGGGCCGCTTCCGAACGTACAGGCGGTTTCGGAAGATCACGTGAAGGCGGTCCGCGTAGGAGGTTCATGGATCTCGTGACCACGCCGGCGGCGGGGTGGAGTCTGGCCGCCGATTTCGCCTTCGTTTTCGGCTTGAGTTTCTTCCTCGGCTTGGCCTACGAAGACGTCTTCCTGCGCGCCGGAATACGCCGGCCCGGCGGCGTGCGCACGTTTCCGCTGCTGGCGCTCCTCGGCGCCTTGCTCCTGTTGCTCGACCCACGGTGGCTGATCCCGTTCACCGTGGGCTTGTTCTTCGTCGGCGCGTGCATGGTCGCGTATTACTGGCAGCATCTCCAAGAGCGCGACGAGTCCGGCCAGCGCAATGTCGGATTGATCGTGATCGTGCTGAACGTGTTCGCATACGTGCTCGGCGCGGTGGTGGTGGCCTTTCCGTATTGGATTGCCGTCGGCGCGACCGTGACGGCCACGTTGCTGTTCACCGGCCGTTCGCGGCTGCACGCGTTCGCGCAGCGCGTCGAGCTCGGCGAGATCGTCACGGCGGCGGAGTTCCTGATCCTGGCGGGTCTCATTCTGCCGCTGCTGCCGGCGGTACCGGTAACGCCGCTGACCTCGATCACGCCGCGCGGAGCGTGGCTTGCGCTCGTGGTGGTTTGCGGCCTCTCCTACGCGAGCTATCTCGTCCAGCGGTACGCGGTTCGTTTTTCCGGCGGATTGTGGATGGCGGCGCTGGGCGGCCTCTATTCATCCACCGCGACCACGGTCGTCCTCGCGCGGCGCACGCGTGACGATCCGGCGACGCTGCGCCAAAGCCAGGCCGGCATCGTGCTGGCAACCGGGGTCATGTACCTGCGCATCCTCGTGGTCATCACGGTCTTCGATGCTGCCCTGGCGCGCGCCATCGTAGCGCCGCTCCTCGGCTTGGCGGCGGCAGCCTTGCTGGCCGCCGGCTGGTGGTACCGGCGGCTTCCCCAGCCGGCTGCAGCGCTGAAACCGGCGCAGAGCGGTAACCCGCTCGAACTCGGACCGGCGGTAGCCTTTGCGCTCGCCTTCGTGGCGGTCGCGCTTCTGTCGTCGTTCGTCGAGTCGCGCTTCGGCATCAGCGGCATCTATGCGCTGGCCGCGGTCGTCGGCGTATCCGACATCGACCCGTTCGTTCTCAGTCTCGCGCAGGGCGGTGTGCCGGGGTTGCCGCTGGCGGCGCTCGGCGGCGCCGTGCTGATCGCGGCCTCGTCGAACAACGTCCTCAAAGCCTGTTATTCGATCGCGTTCGGCGGCTTGCGTGCCGGCCTGTTCAGCGTCATCGCGTTAGCCGTCCTGGCGCTGGCCGGCGTCGGGATCGCCGGTCTCGCGTTCGTTCGTTGACTCAGCCGGGCTCCGTGTCCACGTAGGTGAGATTTCGGACGTGGGTCACGCCGGGCACGGCGAAGGCCGAACGGGCGGCCGCAAGCCCCTCGGCGATCGAATTGACGCGGCCGCGGAGGACGACGGTGTCGCCGGCGACCTCCACCTCGAGCTTTTCGGCATCGAGGTCGGCCTGCCGTTCGAGCGCTTTGCGCAAGTTCGCCTTCACGTCGCCGGCTGCCGGTCGCGGCGCGATCGTGATCCGGTTGTCGATCGACCGGATGCCGGGACGGTGCGCCAGCGCGTGGTGCGCGCGTTCTTTCTGGTAGGCCCAGTCGACCTCGCCGGCGAGCGTCACGAAGCCGTGGTCGACGGTCACCGAGATCCGTTCGGCCGGCACCGTAACGTCGGATGAGAGTGCCTCGAGCACCGCTGCAGCGATATCGGCATCGGTGCGGTGATGCGCTTGCGGCACCTCGACTGCAAGCTCGGCCGCCACCGCACGAATGCCGGTAACCCGCGACGCGGCGGCTTCGGCCGCGAGTTTGTCGGCGTAGGTCGGAACCGTGCCGCTCAGCGTCGCGATCCCGCCCTTGACGGCCACGGCGATGCGCGATGCATCGAGCGAAGGATCGTAGGCCAGTTCGTCGACGACGTCTTCCTGGAGGCGGAAATCGGCCTTCATGACGCGAGCGCCCTGGTGCCGAGCAGGCTCCGTACGGATTCATCGTCGAGCTGCTCGAAGTGACTGTAGTATTGTGCTACGCTGCCGAACGCGTGTGGGATGACCGCGCAGACGAGCTCGTCCGCGTAGCGGCGCACCAGCGTGCAGCCGTCTTCCGAGCCGACCGGGGCCGCGACGATGATGCGGGCCGGATTACGCTCGCGCAACGCGGTGATCGCGACGTGCATCGACGCGCCGGTCGCGATGCCGTCGTCGACGACGATCAGCGTTTTGTCGGCGAGCTGCGGAAACGGCCGATCGTCGCGGTACGCCCGCTCGCGCCGGTCGAGCTCGCGCCGCTCGCGCACGACCGCCTGCGCCACGCTGGTATGCGAGACGTGCAGCGCGTCGATCACGTCGTAGTTGAACACGCAGGCGCCGCCGCTTCCGATCGCGCCCATCGCGAATTCCTCGTGGAACGGTAAACCGATCTTGCGCACGGTAAAAACGTCGAGCGGTAAGTGTAAGTGCTGGGCGATCTCGTACGCCACCGGCACCCCGCCGCGCGGAAGCGCGAGCACGATGACGTCCCGCCGTCCGGCATACCGCAGCAGCAACTGGGCCAGCCGCCGTCCGGCATCGTAGCGATCGACAAAAATCTGGGTTGGGTTCACGGCTTGTCCTCCGGCGATGTGTTCCCAGCATACAATCCGGATGTTACGAGCCGACGAAGGTTCTGCGAAGGTACCGGCCGCAACCTTCGCACGTTGCGCGCGTCAGCGCAGACGATCACTCTTTGGCGCGGCGATGCTCGTCACGTGCACGGGCGATGTCGGCGGCGGCCGTATCATCGAGCAAGGAGCCGAAACCAGCATCGTAGTTCATGCCGACATCGCGCTTGAGGTGCTCGAGCGCGCGCTTTTCATCCGCGCGTTCATCGGGCCCGTGATGTGGGGACGGCTCGATCTGCTCGTGTTGACGTTCGGGTTCTGGCGTTTTCATATTCCGATTATAACCCCGGCCAGGTGAAGCGGAGGTGAAGTACCCCTTCACCGTACTTCGCTTTCACTTCATTTCACCCGACTAAGGTGGGGCTATGAGCGACGTGATGAAGCCCGAACCGGGAATCGGGGCCGCCGGCCCCGGCCCGACGCTGCCACCGATCGATCTGCCGTCTCCGGCGCGGCCGGTTGCCCGGCCGTCCCGGCTGGGGCGCGTGGCTCTCGTGCTGGCGGTCATCGCCGTCGCGGCGGCGATCGGGGTGGCCGTCGTTTTGTCGAACCTGCACCCGGTCGCCGGCATTGCGGCATCGGGGACGATCGAGGCGATCGAGAGCGACGTCGCGCCGAAGGTACAGGGCCGGCTTATCGACCTGCGCGTGCACGACGGCGACCGCGTCGTGAAGGGCGAGCTGCTGGGCCGGCTCGAGCAGACCGATCCGGCGCTGAGCATCGACCAGGCGCGCGCGAACGTTGGCGCGGCCGCCGCGCAAGTCGCCGCGGCCCAAGCCGCCTACTCGCTCCAGGGTCAAACCTACACGACCACCTTGACGTCGGCGCGCTCCGACGTCGGCATCGCCGGCGCGCGCGTCGGCCAAGCCGACGAGAACCTTTCGATCGAAACGCGCACGAGCGTGCTCGGCGTCGCCCAGGCGGAAGCGCAACTCGCCGCCGCCCAGGCGACCTACGCGCACGCCCAGATCGACGTGCAGCGGGCACGCAGCCTCGTCGCGACCGGCGACGCACCGCGCCAACAGCTCGACGACGCGACCGCGGCCGACGCGACCGCCGCCGCGCAACTGACCGCGGCGCACGATGCGGTAGCCGTGGCTCAGGCCGAGCAGGCCGGCGTCCGCCTGCGGCGTCTCGACGTCGCCTCCACCAACCTGCAGCGGCACCAATCGCTGGCGGCACTGGCATCGGCGCGGGCGCAAGCGGAACTGGTCGCGCAGCGGCGCGCGCAGGTGCTGGCCGCCGAAGCGACCCTGGCGCAGACGCGCGCGGCGCTCGGCCTGGCGCAGGACCAGTGGAACGAAACGGACTTACGCGCGCCGTTCGACGGCTTCGTCATCTCGCACAACTTCGAGGTGGGCGACCTCGTGCAGCCCGGCGGGGCGGTGCTGACGGTCGGCGACCTCAGCCATCCCTACCTCTACGTCTATGTCAGCGAGAGCGATCTGCCGCACGTGAAGACCGGTGCGCGCGCCGACGTGACGGTCGACGGGTTGCCGGGCCGCACGTTCCCCGGAAGGGTCACGGAGATCAGCACCAGCGCCGAGTTCACGCCGGAGAACGTGCAGACCAAAGACCAGCGGATCGAATACCTCGTCTTCCGCGTCAAACTGCAGTTCACCGACACGACGGGCTCGCTCAAACCTGGCCTGCCGGCCGACGCCGTCATCGGCACCTGAGGTGGCCGCAACCGAAGCGGCGATCGACGTCGCGGACGTCACGCGGCGTTTCGGAGCGACGGTCGCGGTCGATCGTCTCTCGTTGCGCGTGGCCCGCGGCGAGATCTTCGTGCTGGTCGGGCCCGACGGCGCCGGCAAAACGACGCTGCTGCGTTTGATCTGCGGAGCGCTCGCGGTCGACGGCGGCACGCTGTCGGTCGACGGCGTCGACGTCGTTCGCGACAGCAATCGCGTGCAGGCGGAGATCGGCTACATGCCGCAGCGCTTCAGCCTCTATCCCGATCTGTCGGTCATCGAGAACCTGCGCTTCTACGGCGATATCTTCGGCGTGAACCGAACCGACTTCGCGCAGCGCTCGCAGCGGTTTCTCGCCGACTTCGCACTCGCCGCATTCTACGATCGCCGGGCCGAAGACCTCTCGGGCGGGATGAAGCAGAAGTTGGCGTTGGCGTGCACGCTGATCCACAGCCCGAAGACGATCTTGCTCGACGAACCGACGGCCGGCGTCGATCCACTGTCGCGGCGCGAGTTTTGGCGCATTCTCTACGGCATCAACCGCACCGGCACGACGATCGTGGTGAGCACGCCCTATATGGACGAGGCCGAACGGGCCAACCGCGTTGCGTTCATCAGCCGCGGAAGGATCCTGGAATGCGGAACCCCGGCCGATCTCAAGGCGCACGTGCACGGCGACGTCGTGGAAGTCGCGTGTGCGCGGCGCAGCGAAGCGCGCCGAGCGTTGCGCGGAGACCCGCTGGTGCGCAGCGTGGAAATCTTCGGCGAAACGCTGCACGTGCTCGTGTCCTCCGCCGCAGAGGCGCTCCCGGACGTGCGCCGGCGGCTCGATGCGGCCGGCATCGAGGGCACGACCGTACGGACGATTCCCGCTTCGCTCGAGGACGCATTCGTCGCGCGGTTGACCGCGTGAGCGCCGCGCCGAGCGTTCAGGCCGAGAAGTTGACGCGCCGCTTCGGCGACTTTTGCGCCGTCGACGCGATCAGCTTCACGATCGGGGCGGGCGAGATCTGGGGCTTTCTCGGGCCCAACGGTTCGGGGAAGTCGACGACGATCCGGATGCTGTGCGGCGTGATGCCGCCGACGTCGGGCCGCGCCCTCGTGCTCGGCTACGACGTGGCGCGCGATCCCGAAGCCGTAAAGCTGCGCATCGGCTACATGACCCAGGGTTCGAGCTTGTGGAACGACCTCACGGTCGAAGAGCACATGCGCTTGTATGCCGGCCTGTTCGGCATGTACGGGCGCGAGCAGCGCACCGTCGTCGAATCATGGATGACGCGCATCGGGTTGACCCAATACCGCGACGAGTTGGCGGGCGCGCTGCCGGGCGGCACGCGCAAGCGTTTGGGGCTGGCGTGTGCGGTGCTACACCGCCCGCAAATGCTGTTTTTGGACGAACCGACCTCGGGCGTGGATCCCGTTTCGCGCCGCGAGTTCTGGGATCTGATCGTCGGATTGGCCGACGGAGGGACGACGATCATGGTCACCACGCACTACCTCGACGAGGCCGAACACTGCAACCGCCTGGCGCTGATCTACGGCGGGAAGATCATCGCGCAAGGGGCGCCCGATGCGCTCAAGCGGGACCCGCGGATGGGGCTCACGGTCGAAATCGTCAGCGACAGCAACGTCGCCTATCTCGAACCCCTCGAACGCCTGCCGTTCGTGCGTGCCGCCTCGCTCTACGGGTCGTCTCTGCACGTGACGGTCGGCGAGCAAGCGGAGTTGGCGCTGCTGCGGCACGCCTGCGACGGGCTCGGGATCCCGGCCTTCACGCCGATCGTACCGTCGCTCGAGGACGTCTTCGCCGACGTCGTGCGCCGGTCGGACGCCGGGGAGAGCACGCTGTGAACTGGCGGCGCGTGTGGACGATCGCGGTCAAGGAGTTCACGCAATTTCTGCGCGACCGGCGCACGATGGTCTCGATGTTCTTGATGCCCCTGGTGCAGGTCGTGCTCTACGGATATCTCTCGAGCGACGTGCGCTACCAGCCCACGGTCGTCTGGGACATGTCGCAGACCGCCGAGAGCCGCCAGTTGTTGCGCTCCTTCGTCAACTCGCAGTACTTCTCGATCGCCTATAACGCCGGCAACATGGGCGACGTCGTGCGGCGCATCGAGAAGGGCGACGCGGTGGCGGGCATCGTCATTCCGCCGGACTACGCGACGCTGCTGCACGAGCGCAAGAAGCCCTCGGTCATGGTCGCCGTCGACGCCTCCGACGCGACCGCCGCGCGTACGAGCCTCTCGGTCGCCGATGCGATCGGGAACAACGTGACGCAGGGACTCGTGATCCGGCAACTGCAGATGGACGGCTTGCCGCAGCCGAAGGTCGGGATCGACGTGCGCACGCGAGCCTGGTACAACCCCGCGCTACGCCAGGAAGTGTTCATCGTTCCGGGCGTACTAGCGCTGGTGATGCAGTTCACGATGACGTTCTTGAGCATGAGCACGATCGTGCGCGAACGCGAGCTGGGAACGCTCGAGCAGCTGATCGTCAGCCCGATTCGATCGTCGGAGCTCATGCTCGGCAAGATGATCCCGCTGATCGCGATCGGCTACGTCAACGTCACCACGATCCTGCTGCTCGCTACGTTGTGGTTTCACGTGCCGATCGCCGGCAGCTTGATCTTGCTCTACCTGGCCGTCTTCGTATTCTTCTTCACGACGCTCGGCATGGGTACGTTCGTGTCGACGGTCGCCAAGACGTACATCCAAGCCGTGCAGCTGATCCAGTTCCTCTTGATGCCGAGCATGCTGCTGTCGGGCTTCATCTTCCCGATCGCGTCGATGCCGGTGCCCCTGCAATGGATCTCCCATGCGGTCCCGTTGACCTATTTTCTGACCATCGTGCGCGGCGTGATCATCAAGGGCGTCGGCATCGAGGACCTGTGGCCGCAACTCGCGATGCTGACCGCGCTCGGTTTCGCGGTCTTCACGCTGGCGGTCTTGCGCTTCCAGAAGCGTATCGACTAGCGATGTTCGCCTTCGGCAGGTTTCTGCGCTATTTTCAGGGCGGCGTGCCGGGCGCGCCGTCGACGGCCGGCGTTCCCGTCGACCGGCGTTCGGAGCTTGAGGCCGAGCTGGCCCCGGTCTTCGCGGCGCTCGAAGGGGCGCAGCGCGAAGCGCAGACGCTGACCGCACAAGCGCAAGCCGATGCCGAACGGATGCGGGCGGATGCTACCGACCGTGCGCGCCGCCGGGTAGACGACGCGCGCGCGGCGGCAGCCGCCGACCAAGCCGCCACGGCGACCGAGCAACTCGAACGTGCGCAAGCGGAAGCCGGCCGGATCGTGGCGGCCGGCGCCGCCGAGGCGGACCGCATCGACCGGGCCGTACAAGCTGGAGCACCGCCGCTCGTCAGCGAGCTGGTGGGCCGCGTGTTGGAGCCGGCGTCGTGAACGCGGATTGGGTCGCGGTGGCAACGCGTGGCCGGGGACTGGCACTCCGCCGCTTGGGCCGGCTGGGCGTAGATCGGCTCGCGGCCTTGCCGTCGCTCGACGCGGCGCTCGCCGAGCTGGTGCGCACGCCGTACGGCCGCGACGTGCGGCCCGGCATGGACTTGCGCGCCGCGCAGCGCGGCGTTTTCGCGACGCTGCTGTGGCATCTGCGGATTCTCGCCGGTTGGTCGCGGCCCAGCGGGGCGGAACGGATCCGCCCGCTGGCGGCCGGTTTCGAGATCGCCAACCTCCTCGGGCGGTTCGCCCAATTCGGCGGAGCGCCGCCCGAACCGGAATTTACGCTGGGCGCTTTGAACGTCGGTTGGGCGCGCTTTGTCGCGGCGCCGACGATCGCCGAGTTGCGCGCGCAGCTCGCGGAATCGGACTGGGGTGATCCGGGCAGCGACGAGATCGGCGCGATCCGCCTCGCGCTCGAGGCCGTTTGGATGGAGCGCATCGCCGATCGCGTGCCGGAGGCGCGCGCGTGGGCGGTTGCCTACGCGACGATCCTGCTCGCGCGAATCGTGGCGTCGGGTGCGGCGGCCGGTGCGGTTGCAAACGCGCGGCGACGGCT
>JBEKXE010000011.1:0-48018 GCA_049512335.1 Candidatus Lustribacter sp. | reverse complement strand
TCTCGAACGCACACGCAAATCCCCCCGTGGTCCAGCCCACGTTGGCCCACCGACTCTACCGCCGCCGAGAACGCCATCCAGGCCGGCTCGGTTCCGCCTGACGACGCCGATCTCGTCCGTGACTATTTCCGCCGGGATTGAAAACTAGCCGACCGGGAACACACAGGGCAACCTCGGATGCGTAGCGTATGCTCCAGATCCAGCGTCCGCGCCATCCGCTCCGGCCGCGGCGCAAGCAGCCGCCACCATTTCGGTTCAGCCGACGGCAACCGCAACCGTAACGGCCGCCGCCGATGCGCAAAGCGAGCTGCAAACCCTAAACGGGCAACTGCTAAATTTGGGGCTAAGCAACGACGACATCCAAGCCATCGATCGCATCGCAACGTTGACAAAAGTCTACAAGCCGCCCACGGTTTATAACGATCTGATTCAGCAATTCGAGGCACAAGCCACGCCCAAAACCAACGTCACGAATGACGTTAATCAAACCGCAGCCACCTCAAACCCACCTAAGGCTTGAGAGACCGGCCTGCAAACAGGCAAGATAGAGGCCCGCGATCCGGCCCGCCACCATACTCGCAAGAACCACGTTCCAGTTCGCGCCGCAACGCCGGTGACGGTTCGCGTCGGTTCGGTGCCCGTCGGATCCTACATGCAACCGTATAACGGCAATTTCGCCCACATTTTTCAGAACGCCGGGATCGATCTGCAAATCGCCAACCTAGCCAACTCGGGGGCTATCGTGGCCGCGCTGATGGGCGGCTCGCTCGACGTCGGGATCGGCAGTCCGACCGGCATCGCGCAGGCGCGATTGAGCGGCTTACCGCTAAAGATCTTCGCGCCCGGAGGCATGTACTCGGTGGATCTCCCGCCGGCGGCGCTGCTGATGGTTGCCAAGAACTCACCGATTCAGAAGGCGAGCGATTTGGCCGGGAAAACCATCGCGACGGACTTGCTCAAGAGCGTTCCGCAGATCGGGACGATCTTGTGGCTCCAGAAAAACGGTGTCGATCCATCAACCGTGCGGTGGCTGGAACTGCCGTTCGCTTCGATGGCTGCTGCCCTAGAGCGCGGTCAAATCGATGCGGCCACGATCGTCGAGCCGGCCCTCACGCAAGCCATGGCCACGTGCCGCGAACTCGGCGACTACAACCCCGCGATCGCGCCGCACTACTTCATCTCGGCGTGGTTCAGCACCGAAACGTGGCTCACCGCAAACGCCGCGCTTGCCCACACGCTCGTGCGCGCGATCGAGGCGACCTCGACGTGGACCGCACAGCACACGTCCGACTCGCTTGCCATCCTCGAACAGTACTCGAAGATTCCACACGACGTCCTCGTGCATATGCCGCAGACGCCGTACGGCACGAAGCTCGATCCGGTGATGGTCGAAGCCTTGGTGCAAGCAGCGTACAAGACCGGCATGACGACCGGGACCGTGCCGGCCGCGGAGCTGATCGCCAGCGGTTTCGCCAACGGATGAGCGGGCGCCGCGTCGCGATCGTCACCGGCGGGGGGTACGGCATCGGCCGCGCGACGTGCCGGCTTCTGGCGGAAGACGGCTGGAGCATCGTCACTTTCGACGTGAATGCCGAGCACAACGCTGAAACCGTCGCCGAGCTGCGCGCGCTGGGTGCGGATGTTCGCGGTCTCGTCGGTGACGTCGCGCAACCCGAAGCGGCTGAGGCGGCCTGCGCGCTCGCCGAAGCCGACGGGAGGTCGCTCAAGGCGCTCGTCAACTGCGCGGCGATGCGCCACGCCGGAACGATCACCGACATCACACCCGAACAGTGGCTCGAAACGGTGGGCGTTTGTCTCCACGGAACGGCCTTCTTCTGCCGGGCTGCGATCCGCCGGATGAAGGCCAACGGCGGCGGATCGATCGTCAACTTCTCGTCGGGCGATGCGACGGGACGCAAAGGAATGATCGCATATGCGAGCGCGAAAGCCGCGGTCGAGATTCTGACGCGGTGCCTCGCGGTGGATCACCTGCATGACGGAATCCGGGTGAACGCGGTGATTCCGCCGTTCACGGTAACCGGCATGACCGAACACTACGCGCCCGAGCGCCTGGCGGTGATGGATGCGAACTCGCCGTCCGGTCACGCCGCGCGCCCGTCGGATATCGCGAAGATCGTGCGCTTTCTCGTATCGGACGAGTCGGCGACGTTCACCGCCGGGCTCTATGGCGGCGTCCTTCCGAGCCGGTAGCGGCGGCGGTTACGTGGAAGCGAGCAATTCCTTGGCCGGGAACGATGCTTTCAAGATGCCGTACTTGGCGGACGCATCGATCAGCGGTTGGAGATCTTCGGCTCTCAGCCGTTCCGGATAGAAGCAGCGGACCATCTTTGGATCGACCGGCGCGTTCGTATATTTGGACAGGATGCGCGCGCTCGCAACCGGGTTTTTATTGGCCCAATCATCGGTTTCGGCCATGGCGTTCGCGAACTTCGTGACGATATCGGGGTGCGCTTTAGCAAACGAGTCCAGAACGAAATAGCCGCCCTCGACCCACAGCGGCGCGATGGCGTCGCCGGGAATGCCGATCGAACGGACGTTACCTTGCGACATGATGTTGGAATACGCCGGCTCCTCCGCGCTGGCAGCGTCGATACGCCCCGCCTCCAGTGCGGCAGACATGGCGCTGTAGGGAATCTCCAGGAACTTTGCGCTCCCGCTGTCGGCGCCGTTCTGATCGAGCAACGCTCGGCACTCGACCTCCGAAATACCGCGCACGAGCGTTATGCCGATGACTTTACCCGCCAACTGCTTGACGCTGGTGATCGGCGACGATTTGGCCACGAGCAGAGCGCCCGTCGGCGACTTCGCCGACCACGCGCCGGAGGGTGCGATCATGACAAACGGAACGCCGCGTTCGTGAGCCGTGGCGATCGACGCCGTATTTCCGCTGCCCACGTCAAGCGCACCGCCCACGACGGCGGCGGCCACGGACGCTCCGGTGCCGCCGACGACGAGCTCGACGTCGAGTCCGTATTTCTTGAAGAATCCTTGCTCGTATGCATAGGCACTCGCGCACCCGATGTCGTTCGGGATTCCGGCCACGCGAAGCTTACCGGTGGACTGCGCAAGCGCCTTGCCTCGAACCGATGCGACATACGCGCCGGCAGCGGTCATGTGGAGGCCCTGGCGCAGTAGCTGCTTACGGTTCATCGTACGGTTGTTCTCCGATCAAAAGAAAACGCTCAGGTTTTTCGATGAAAGGCTGACCTGGTCGAGGTAAATGTGGCGGCGCGCGATCAAAAAGCTCTCGCCGCTGCGGCGCAAGCGATCCTCGCGCCGTCCGACCCACAAGTCTTCGTCGGCAGCTAGCCGCGAGCGATACAGCATGAAGTTGCAGCGCACCTCTACGAGGTCGTTCGTCATCGACTCGATGCGAACGTTCGAAACTACGTGTCGCGTGCGCGATGGAGGATCCTCGGCCCAGGAATAGCCGGTGTGGAGTTTCCGCACGCGCTGATGCATCGATTCTTTGTCGTCGTCGAAGAGCGCGCTCTCGCCCGGCTTCGCGAACTCGTTGCCTTCGTCACCAAGCGCGCGCGTCGAGCGCACCGGCATCCAATACTCGAGATCGTCCGCCAGCAGCTTCAACCAATCATCGAAACGTCGTTCGTCGATCAGATCTGCTTCGCGGTAGAGAAACTGCTCGACGTCGTACTGCAGGTCACGCAGCGCCGCGCGATCCGAGGCGATCACAGAACTCCCCGCGGCTCATCGTGTTCGGCGCGCAACTGCGGCCACGATTCCGCATCCATGAACTCCGCCCACACGTGGTACATCCAAAGCTGCGCATTTTCGTTATAAAGCGACTCGATGCGCGGCGGGCTCTGTTCGTCCTCGACGAAGGTACCATGCCCGACCCCCATCGAGTAGTTGAGGTCGTAGCGCTGCGAGATGTTGCCGCGGGCGCCCGCCGTGCTCTGGTCCCAATTCTCGCCGTCGTCCTGTTCGAACATCCCGGCCGGTCCGAAGTGACGATTGGACGCGCGCACCTGTTGACGCCGCGTCTCCGGCGGCATATTCTTGTCGACCAGAATCGTCTTCCAAATTTCGATGCGCTCGGGGCCGAACGGATTGCGCAGCATCAGCTCGCGCGAACCCGAGTTGACGAACAGATTCGGGAAAACGAGCATATTTGCCCGATTGACGCGCGAGCGTAGCTCGCCGAGCCGGGCCCGCGCGGCGGGATCCTTGCGCCAGGCCGCAAGCGGCGTGTCGAGCTGGGCGGCCGCCTCCAGGTAATTGGCGTTGAATCCGTGCCCGTAGGCGGTCACCATCGTGAAGCCGTTGTCGCGCTGCGGCGGCTTGATCGATGCGGAACGCGTCCCGTTGCCGCTGATGTGGCCCGCGAGCATCGCGGAGCGATGCGACCAGGCACCGTGATACATGTCGCCGATCGCGTTATCCGAGGCAAATTTCCAGTTCACGTCCATCGACCAGCGCGTGATATTGGGAACGGCCTCAAAGTCACCCTGATCGAACAGCAGGTCGAGACCCCAGCGCATGTCGCCGAGGTATTCTTCGAGGGACGGCGCTTCCGGGTCGAACGTGCCGAAGATCAGGCCGCGATAACTCGCGATTTGCGCGACCTTCACCAGGCCCCAGTCGGCGCGGTCGAGCTCGCCGAAGTACAGGTCGCGGTGGCCGGGTACGCCCTGCAAATCGCCGCGGGTATCGAACGTCCAGCCGTGATACGGGCAAACGAAGGCCTTCGTGTTACCGGCGTCAACGCGACAGACCTTGTTCCCGCGGTGCCGGCACGAATTGATGAAGGCGTGGACGGCACCGTCCCCGTCGCGGCAGACGATGACCGGCTCTTCGCCCATGAAAACGTTGACGAAGTCGTGCGGCTTGGCGATTTGGGTTTCGTGGGTGAGATAGAGCCAGCAGCGGCCGAAAATGTTCTCGCGCTCGACCTGATAGATCTCCGGGTCGACGAAGATCTTGCGATTCACCAAACCGCGCGACCGGTCGACGTAGCGGGCATAGGCGATAGAGCGATCGGCCAGCATGGGGTCCCTCCGGCCTCATTATGGCCGCTTCCCCGGCCCCCGTCCAATACGCCGGCTCAATGACTCTGATAGAAAAATCCTTTCAGACTGCCTCGAAGCGCGCAGGATTTGCTCATAGCGAACGCAAGTCGGAGGCTCATGAGTGTACCTACCCTGTGGCTCGATCTGCTCGGGGCCGAGGTCCGGATGTACGACGCGGGCGGCATCCCGACGCGCAGCATTCAGGCCGGCGCGGGCGAGACCGTCATCATGCTGCACGGCGTCGGCGGGCACGCCGAGGCGTTCGCGCGCAACGTCGTTCCGCTGGGCGCCGATTTTGATGCGCGCGCCATCGACTACTACGGCCACGGCCTCACCGGACACGGGTCGCTGCCGTTTTCCAAAGACGCCTACGTGCAGCACCTGATCGCGTTCATGGACGCGGCCGGCA
Organism: Candidatus Lustribacter sp.; assembly: GCA_049512335.1. Taxonomy (GTDB): domain Bacteria; phylum Vulcanimicrobiota; class Vulcanimicrobiia; order Vulcanimicrobiales; family Vulcanimicrobiaceae; genus Lustribacter. The sequence continues at coordinate 42,558 of JBEKXE010000011.1, read as the reverse complement.
TCAAGAAGGCGCACCTCATCGGCGAGTCGCTGGGCGGCTGGATCGCCATGTGGATGGCGATCGAGCATCCCGATCGCGTCGGGAAGATCATCTACACCGTCGGCGCGCACCTCAACGTTCCGATCGACGACGCGACGCGCGCCAAGACGAAAGCCGGCATCGACGAACTCACGCGGCTCTCGCTCCAGTTCGTCAAGGAACCGACGAAGGCGAACGTGCACGCGCGCCTCAAGTGGCTCTTTCACAAACCGGAACGCGACATCACGCCCGAGCTGATCGAGTTGCGCTGGGCCTTGTACCAGCGTTCACTCGACAAGCCGAGCCCGGCGTCGTCGATCGGCGACGTGACGCACGAACTCACGCCCGAGGTGTTGGCCCGCGTTCCGGTGCCCGTGCTCTTTCTTTGGACCGATCATAATCCGTCGCAGCAAGTCGCCACAGCCAAGAAAGCCATGACCTACGTGCCCGACGCCGAGTGGGCGCTCATCGAAGACGCCGGACATTGGCCCCAATGGGAGCACCCCGAAACGTTCAACCGCATCGTGCGCGAGTACCTCAAACGGTAGGGCATGAGCGAATTTCGCCGGCTGCACTATTTTCTAGCCGTCGCGGAGCACCTCAATTTTCGCCGTGCGGCGGAGGAGCTGGAGATCGCCCAGCCGTCGCTGAGCCAGCAAATCCGCGCGCTCGAAGCCGACTTGGGTTTCGAGCTCTTCGAGCGTAACCGGCGTCAAGTCAACCTCACGAAAGCCGGCGCGGAGTATCTGGTCGGCGTACGCAACGGGCTGGCTGAATTCGAGGCGGTGGCGCGGCGTTCGCGCGCCGCGCGTGACGGGCTGCGCGGGACCCTCTCGATCGGAACCGCGGGCATGTTGATGATCGAGCACATGCCGCGCATCGTGCGCGCGTTCCGCAGCGACTTCCCGGACGTCGATCTGACGCTGACGATCATGCGCAATCCCGACCTTTTCGATGCGCTGCGCCGCGGCCGCGTGGAACTCGCGTTCACGACCGGGAATCCGGCCGACCCGCAGATCGGCCACGAACCGCTGTGGAGCTTCAGCTCGCGCGTCGTATTGCCCGCCGATCATGCGCTCGCGGCCAGCAGCGCCGTTCGTTTGTCGGAACTGAGCGGCGAGACGCTCATCGTTCATCCGCACCGCGGCGGCGGCAGCAGCGCCAACGGCGTCGTGATGGCCCTGTGCCGCGAGCACGGATTCGTGGCGGGCGCGGTGCGCGAGGTGCCGGAGATCGCCGATTTGGAATCGCTCGTCGGCCTCGTCGCCTGCGGGTTGGGCGTCACGATCTTGCCGTCGCCGTTCGAATTGCTGATTTGCTCCGCGATGGTCCACTTCAAGCCGATCCGCGACGTGCAGAACGACGGGCAGCTCTCGGCGTATTGGCGCAAAGACGAGCGCTCGCAGCTCATTTCGAATTTTCTTGACGTCGCGCATCGCGTCGGCGCCGATTCACACATGGTCGCAATCAGGAGCAAGCATTCATGAGCAGTCCAAACGTTCGTGTCGTCGTGTCGGTTACTGCGGCTTCGGTGGAGGCCGCCGATGAAGCCATTCGCAAGCGCGTCGACGTGTGCAAGCGTACCCAAGCCGAGGAGGAAGGTTGCCTGCAGTACGAGGTGTACCGCAGCGCGCTGCGCCCCGAATGCTACGTGCTGATGGAGTTGTGGGCGAGCAAGCAGCTCTACGACAAGCACTGGAAGCTCCAGCAAGAGCGCGAGAAAGCAAATCCGCCGCCCCCGCCGGCCCCCGGCGGCGTGCGACCGACCGTCGAGATCTACCGGCAGACGCTCTATCAGCGCGTGGACGGCATCTGGCAATCCTCCGATCCGGACGAACGGATGGACACGATCCGGTGGGTGTAACGCTCACCGAGAGCGCCACGAGCCGCTTCGTGCAAGCCGGCAGCTTGCGCGTGCACTACAACGAAGCCGGCACCGGCCGACCGGTGATCTTTTGCGAAGGGCAAGGGGCCGGCACGAGCGCGTGGGTGGTCTATCACCGCGTGCTGCCGATGCTGTCCGAACGCTTTCGCTGCTTGTTGCTGGATCAGCCCGGTTACGGCAAGAGCGACCCGATCGTCGTCAAGGGCGAGTCGCGCAGCACGATGTACGCGCGCACGGTGCGCGACTTCATGGACGCGCTGAAGATCGACAAGGCGACGATCGTCGACATGTCTTTCGGCGCGCAGACGGCGCAGGTCTTCGCGATCGAGCATCCGGACCGCGTCGACAAGCTCGTGCTCCATGCCTCGGGCATGCCCGGAGCGACCCTGTTCGGTCATCCGCCGGCCTCGAACTTCGCCTTCGTCGCGATGAACGCAGCGTTTGCCGCGCCGACCCTCGCGACGATGCGAGCGATGATGCACGCGTTCTTGTTCAACGGCTCGTCGTATTCGGACGAGGAGCTGCTGCTGGAGAGCCGGCTGCAATCGTGGCTTGCGCGGCCCGAGCTCGACGCGGCACGCAAACAATCCGAGTCGGTCCAGCGGGACCTTACCGCGGACTTGCACCGCATCACGCAGCCCGTACTGCAAATGCACGGCCGCAACGACTTGATCGCCGGATTGGAAGGTGCCGTCCGGCTGCTGAACTATCTGAGCGATTCACGCCTGATCGTCTTCAACCGCTGCGGCCATTGGATTCCGGTCGAACGCCCGGATGAATTCAGCGCCTACGTCACGGAATTTCTCGGGAGGGCTCAATGAACAAGATTCCGATCGATACCCTCAAGTACGCGACCGTCGTCGTTCGCGACGCGAAGGAGATGGCGCGGAATCATTCGCTGTTCTACGGCATCGAAACGTGGGACGTCGTGAACGTCACACCGGAACGGCTGAAGAACCCGACCGTTCACGGGCGCATTCCGACGAGCCCGCCGCCGTACGACTTGCAAGGACCGGTGCCGGTTCCCGGTCAGTACGGGTTCATCACCGCCACGGGGAAGAGCCCCGGCGGCGAGATCTGCTTTCGGCTCGTGCAGCCGACCATCGGCCTGAGCACGTTTGAGGAATCGCTGGTGACGCGCGGACAGAGCGTGCACAGCATCTTCGCGACGATCGTATCGCCGTCCGAGTTTCCGGCGCTCAAGGCGTGGTTGGCGACGGAGGGCGTCCCGGTCGGGCAGTCTTACACGCTCGGCAGCGCGGACTACTACTACTTCGACATGCGCGCGACGTTGGCCAACTTCTACATCCAGGTCGTCGTGCCGCATTCCGCCGACTGGGAGACGAGCGTCGCCGCGGATGAGGTGTGGAAGTTCGACGTCGAGCGCCCGCCGATGACCGACGCCGTCACGCGCGCGACCGGCATCTCGCACTTCGGCGTGGTCGTCGACGATCTCACGACGCGCCTCGAGCGCTTCGCCACACTCTTCGGGCAGCCGGTCTGGCGCGGGATGCATTGGCACACGGCGCCCGGTTCGCTCGAAGATACGACGAACAACGGCCGGCCGGTCAATCACGGTTACTTCACCGGTCGCGCGGACTTGGGAAAGAACGTATCGGGATTGCCGTTTGGCTTCGAGGTGATCCAGCCGACGTACGGCCCGAGCCATTACAAAGAAGACTTCCTTCAGATTCTCGGGCCCGGCATCCATCACGTCGACGTTCGGGTGCCGGCCAAAGACCGGGCCGAGTTCGACGCGATCGGCGACTGGCTGATCGACCAGTTCGCGGCGCCGACGTGCATGAGCGGCTGGCTGCGCAATCATGCCGCGCAGTTCCACTACAAAGACCTGCGCCAGGGCCTCGGCTACGTCGTCGAGATCAGCGCGCCGGTGAAAACGGCGGACAACGGTCCGCGCAAAGGCTGGCAACCGGACTACTGGTACGACTTTTCGGCCGCCGCGCCGGCATAAGGAGCACCCATGTCACGAAATACGATGACCCGAGCCGCCGCAGTTGGGCTGTTGGCGGGTGGCTGCGCCGCCGCGGTAGTCGCTCCGCGCCGCGCGAGCGCGCAAGCGACGAAGCTGCGCGTGGCCGGAATTCCGATCGACATCGCCGGCGCGTGCTATTACGCCCAAGACCAAGGCTTCTTTGCGAAGTACGGCCTCGACGTAGAGATCGTGCAGCTCGCGAACGGGTCCGTCGTCGCCGAAGCCGTTGCGGGTGGCTCGGTCGACATCGGAAACGGCAACACCCTCGCCATCTCGACCGCGCACGAACACGGCATCCCGTTCCAACTCATCGCACCGTCGGGCGCGTACAACCGGAACGATCCCACCTCCGGCGTCATCGTACAAGGGAACTCGCCGATCAAGACGGCCGCCGATCTCAACGGCAAGGTCATCGCCGTCAATGGGCTGCGGACGATTGCCGAAATTCAGACGCGCGCATGGATGGACAAGAACGGTGGTAACAGTTCGACCGCGCAATGGATCGAGATGACGTTCCCCGAGATCGGTCCGGGAATCGCAGCGGGCCGGGCCGCTGCGGGCGAGATCGAAGAGCCGCAACTCGACGCAGCACTGGCATTGGGGCTGCGCAGTCTCGGCAGTCCGGGCGATGCAATTGCGCCGGTGTGGATCGAAGGCGGCTACTTCGCCACGAGTGACTTCGTCAAAGCGCATCCGGACGTGGTCAAGAAAGTCGCAGCGGCGATTCGCGACGCCAACGATTGGGCGAACAAGAATCACGCGGCGGCATGGGTGATCCTCGCCAAGTACTCGAAAGCGACGATCACGCCGAAGCACCGGGCCTTCTATCCTCCGAAACTTGACGCCGCGCAACTGCAGCCGCTCATCGATGCGGCCGCGCATTACGGCGTTCTCAAAGCCTCTTTCCCCGCCGGCGATCTCTTCGCGCCCGGCGTTTAGGGGCCGACCCCCGGCGCGATGATTTCAGAAGCCGGGTAGGTCGATTTCAGCAAACCGTACTTGGCGGACGCGTCGAGCAACGGTTGAATGAGGGCCGGCGTGACTCGCGGCGGGTAGCTGATCCGCACCACGTTCGGCGAGAGCGTCGTCTTGCTGACTTGATTGAGGATCGCCGCGGTTTCGGCATGGTGGGCGTTGGCCCAAATCGCCGTTTCGGCCATCGCGTCGGCGAATTGCTTGATGACGTCCGGATGAGCCCTGACGAAATCGCTGGTGGCAAAGTAGCCACCCTCCAAGAACTCCGGTGCGAGGATGTCGTACGGCCGCGCGAGGACCCGCGCGTTCGAGTCGAGCAACGTCGCGACGGCCGGCTCTTCCGCCAGGGCGGCGTCAATGCGGCCGCTCTCCAAGCCGGGGCCCATTTGCGAATACGTGAGCTCGAGATATTTTGCGCTGTCGCTCGGAACGCCGTTCTTCTCCAGCCACGCACGAGCCGCGACTTCCCCGAGACTCTTGAGGCCGGCGATGCCGATCACCTTGCTGGCCAGATCCTTCGCCGACTTGATCGGCGAGGTCTTGAGCACCAACAGCGCGCTGGTCGGCGCTTTGCTGGTGTACGCACCGGACGGCGCGATGAAGACGAACGGAATGCCGCCCTGATGAGCGAGCGCGACGCTCGTCGTGTTACCGTCACCGATGTCCAGCGAGCCGCCCGCGACCGCGGCCGCAACCGCCGCGCCGTTCTGTCCGGTGATCACGTCGACATCGAGACCGTGCTTCTTGAAGAAGCCTTCTTGGTCGGCGTAATAGGAGAGGGCCCCTACGTCGATGGGGATGCCGGCGACCCGCAACTTCAGCGGCGCCTGGGCATTCGCGCCCGATCCGATGACGATCAGCAATGCGACTGCTACGAAAAGCGAGCGTACAGCACTCATCATACCACCCTCTCAAGTCCGTTCGGAAACCGTTCGAGATCGATGCCGAAATCGCTGCCTAGGCGGGCCGGAGCGGGCGCCGAAGAGAAGCCGCGATCGTGACGCTCAACCGCACCGAATTTCTCGCTGCCGGCAGCGCCGCGCCGGCGATCCTCTTGAGCCGGCCGGTGAAACCGGTCGTTCTCGCCACGGCGAACGGCAACCAGTTCAAGAACGGGGGAACGCAGACGTGCGTCGATCGGGCCTTCGACGGGATCGTGCGCGGTGAGGACGTGCTCGATGCGTTGATTGCCGGCGTGAACATCAACGAACTCGATCCGCTCGACGACAGCGTGGGCTACGGCGGGTTGCCGAACGCCGACGGGGTGGTGCAGCTGGACTCGTGCTGCATGCACGGGCCCAAGCGCTGGGCCGGCGGCGTCGCCGCGATCGAAGGCGTGAAGACGCCGTCGCTGGTGTCGAAAGCCGTCATGCAACAGACCGACAACCATCTGCTCGCGGGTGCGGGCGCGCAGCAGTTTGCCCGCGCGATCGGCTTGCCGATCGAGGCCGACCTCAACACCGAGCACTCGCGAGCGCTATGGCTCGAATGGAAGCGCCGCACCGATCCCGATCATTACCTCGATCCGGCCAAGCGCGACCGCATCAGCTCGGCCGCCGAGTCGATGATCCGCGACGGCTTGGTCGACATCCAGCACTATTGGGGAACGATCGTCGCCGCGGGGATCAACGCCGCCGGCGACGTCTGCGCCGTGAACTCATCGAGCGGTCTGGCTTGGAAGATTCCCGGCCGCACCGGCGATGCGGCGATCTTGGGTGCCGGACTCTACGTCGACAACGACGTCGGCGCCGTCGGCTCGACCGGTCGCGGCGAATCGAACCTCTACACGCTCTCCTCGATGTACATCATCGAACGCATGCGCGCCGGGCGTTCGCCCAAGGATGCGGCGGTCGACGCGTTGCGCCGGGTGCGCGCGGTGACGACCGACAAGCACCTCATCAACTCCCGCGGAACGCCCCGCTTCGGCCTGACGTTCTACGTGCTGAGCAAATCGGGCGAGGTGGCGGGCGCCTCGTTCTACTCGGGCGGGAAGTTCGTCGTGCGCGACGCCGACGGCACGCGAACGGTCGCCGTCGACAACATCTTTCCGGGCCAGCCGTTCGACTAGCTGCGTCTCGCGGAATCGAGCAGTTCCGCCGCCGCTTGAAGGCCCGCGCGAATCTCGTCGGGCGTCGGCGGGCAGCCGCGCACGAGCACGTCGGCGCCCAACTCGATGCCTGCTCCCGCGCCGGCCGGGGCGGATTGCCACGGGCCGTCGCCGGTCGCACAGTCGCCGATCGCGACCACCACGCGCGGTCGCGGTACGGCGTCGAGGGTCGCTCGCGCGGCGGCCTGCATCGCTTCGGTCATCGGCCCGGTGACGGTGACGACGTCCGCATGGCGCGGGGATGCGACGAGATCCCAGCCGTCTTGCGTGATGTCGTAGAAGGCGTTGTTCAACGCGTTCATCTCGTGCTCGCAGCCGTTGCAGCTGCCGCAGACGAGATGCCGGATGCCGATCGACCTGCGAAACACGTTCAGCGGTCCGCGCACGCGTAGCACAGGTTGAAGCTCTTGTTGACGAGCGGAAAATCCGGCACGATGTTGTTCTCCATCGCCCGCGCAACGAGCGGCCAATTGCGATAGGAGGCCGAGATGACGTGCAGGCGTTCGATGACGCCGCGCTCATCGGCGTGCACGGCGACGAACTCGGTGCCGCGCGGTCCCTCGACCGCGGTCAGCGCGATGCCGGCCCGCGGCTCGACAAATTGTGAGGGCGGCAGTTCCGCAGTGCCCAGTTCGTGCAGCGCGCGGCGAATCAGCGTCAGCGACTCCACCAACTCGTCGCGTTTTACCGCCGCGCGCGCGAACGCATCGGACGCCGTCGCGCCGGCGACCGCGCAGTCGATCCGGCGGTAGGCCCCATACGGAGCGAAGGTGCGAAGGTCGAGCGATCCGCCGCCGGCCCGCGCCGCGGGACCGACGGCGCCGAACGCCTGCAGGGTGTCCGGCGGAACGACGCCGGCGCGTTCCCAGCGCGAGGTCAACGATGCATTCGCGAAGAGCCCTTTCAGGTAAGCGGCCACGTCGCGTTCGAGATCGGCGAGCTCGGAACCGAACTGCAGGCGATCTTCCAGCATGGGCCGGCCGAGCCCACCCGGCGCGATCGCGTCGAACAGCAGCCGATGGCCGCAGGCTTCACGGCAGAGGCGCATCGCGCGCTCCTTGAGCGCCATGCCACGCGCGAAACCCGCGGCGTAACCCGCCCCGGACGCGCAGGCCGCCACGTCCGCGAGGTGATTGTAGACGCGCTCGAGCTCCGCGGCGATCAGCCGCGCGAGATCGATCTCCGGTTCGGGTTCGACGCCGGCTAAGGCTTCGAGCGCCAGCGCGTAGGCGTACGAACGCGCCGCGCTGCAGCCGCCGCAGATCCGCGCGACCTTCGCCGCGGCCTCTACCGCAGCCGTGCCCGCGAGCGCGCGCTCGACGCCCCGGTGCCCGTAACCGAGCTGCGCGTCGAGGTGCACGACCGTTTCGCCGCCCGAGCTGAACGTGAAGCGTCCGCTTTCGATGATCCCGGCGTGCACCGGCCCGACGACGAAGCGCATGATGCCGTCGCCGGAAGCGGTGCGCGCGGCCGGCATCTCGCCGTGGCTCGCGTGCAGCGGCCGATCGTCGGGCATGCCGACAAACCGCACGCCCCACTCTTGCGCCATCTCGCGCTCGTCCCATGAGAACAGCGGCACGGCTTGCGACGCAGCGTTCAATCGGCGCTCGCTGCCGAGCGGACACGAGCGCGCATAGGGGCCGGCCGCGCCCAGGAAGACGTAGTGGGCGAAGCCCGCATCGGCATATGCGCCGGCCGGAATGCCGTTCGCGCACTCGGCGACGACGTCGGCGATCATCGCAACGCTCCGGTCCACGGCACGACCGCGAGGGCGGCGGCGCAGACCAGCGCGGCCGCAGCTGCCCCGATCGACATCCCCGACGGCTGCTCGCCGAGCCGCACGCCGGACTCGCGCGCGGCATCCCCGCTCTCGATCGCGATGCCCGCACGGGCCAGGGCCGCGAACGCGAGCATCACGCCCAGCGCTGCCATTCCGAGCGCCAGCCATTGATGCGCGGCGATGCCCGCGGCGACCACGAGCAACTCGCTGACGAACAGCGCAAACGGCGGCAGTCCGCCCAGCGCGACCAGTGCGCCGAGCAGAAATCGCCCGGGAAGACCGCGATTCCACTGGCCGTTCAGCGCGCTCAGCGCCGTCGAACCGGACGCGCTCTGCACGAGCCCGGCCGCGAAGAACGCCGCCGATTTCGCAAACGCGTGTCCGACGAGGTGGAGGAGCGCGGCGGTGAGTCCGAGCGGACCTCCGAAGCCGAGCGCCAGCGCGACGATGCCGGCGTGTTCGACCGTGGAGTAGGCCAGCAGACGCTTGAGGTCGCGCTGCACGAGCATCAGCGCGCCGGCCACGACGATCGACGCGACGCCGAACGCGAGCAGCAGTTGGCGGAACGTATCGCCCGCGCCCAACGTCTCGGCAACCGACAACGTGCGCACGATCGCGTAGAGCGAACACGAGACCAGAACGCCCGAGAGCAGCGCGCTGATCGGCGCGGGCGCTTTGGAGTGCGCGTCCGGTAACCACGCGTGCATCGGAACGAGTCCGGCCTTGGTCGCGAAGCCGATCAGCATGATCGCGGTCGCGAGCGCGGCCGGCGGCGCGGCTTTGGTCAGATGATGCTGCGCGATCGCGCTCCATTCGAGGGCGTGGGCGGGATCGAGTCCCAGCTCGAGCGAGACCCGGCCGAGCAGAACGATCCCCAAGAGCGCGAGCCCGATCCCGACGCTGCACAGCACCAGGTACTTCCACGCCGCCTCGAGCGCGCTGACGTCGCCGCTGAAGCCGACCAGAAAGGCGGTGGCCAGCGTCGTCGCGGCAATCCCGAACCACAACGCCCCGAAATTCGTCGCCAGCACGACCAGCAGCATCGCGCTCCAGAACGTCCCGAGCAGCACGAAATATACCGACTTGCGCGTCCACATCGCCCGTCCGCGGCCCCAATCGACCGAATACATCCCGGTCGAGAACACGGTTGCGAGAAAACCGATGACCGAGACGATGCCGGCGAAGAGCAGCGAGAGCCAATCGGCGCGTCCGACGAGCGACAGCGGCAGCGCAGCCGCGGCCACGGCGAGAACGATGCGCGCGATACGCCGCACGTCGAGCGGACGGAAGAGCATCGTGAGCAGCGCGGCCGCGAGCGGCGCGATCACGACGAGAACGGTCGTCATCCGCGCAGCCTCCGCAGCGACTCGATGTCCAAGAGCGGATTTTCCGTGATCATCGCGCGCACGAGCGCCAATCCGATGAAGGTCACGACCAGCACGTCGAAGGCCGCGCCGAGCTCCACGGCTTCGGGCAGCTGCGGCGCGGAGACGACGCCGGCCAGCGTCACCCCGCTGCTGAGAACGAGCAAACCGATGACTTGCGCGAGCAGGTTGCGGTGGACGACGAGCACCGCCAATCCGCACAACACGACGTAGGCGGCCAGGGCGGCATGCGAAATCGAACCGAGTCCGGGCACACGCGGCACGAGCTGCGCCGCGAAGACCACCGCCAGCACGACGATCAAGCGGACCGGCAGACCGATCGCCGGCCGCAAGCTGCGGGCCGCCGCGTTGCGGCGAGCGAACTCCCACAGTGCGATCGGCGCGGCGACCAGCTTCAACACGCAGGTCGCGGCGAAAAAGGCCAGCGTCAGGGACGCGCTCAGCGTCGCCGGCGCCGCGAGGACGGCGACCAACCCGACGATGATCACGTACGCGACGACGACGCGCGCGGTCGAGGTGTCGACGATGAGGCCCGCGCCCGCCACGAGGATCAGCAACTCGATCGTCACAACGCGGCCCCGAAGAGTTGGAGCGCCACGCTCGTCGCGGCCAAGATGAATGCGGTCGTCAACACTTGCGGGACCTCGAACAGGCGCAGTTTCGCAAAGACCGTTTCGACCAGCGCGATCGCGACGGCCAAGGCGACGACGACGGCACACCAGCCGAGCAGACCGCCGCCGGGGAGAACGAGCATCGCGGCGAGCACGAAGAAGCTCAGCTGGCGCACGTAGGACCCCAGGCTGACCAGCGCGAGCTGCCAGCCCGAGTACTCGAGCGTCAGACCTTCGTGCATCATGGTGAGCTCGTAGTGCGTCTCCTGATTGTCGATCGGAATGCGCGCCGTCTCGAGCAGCATCACGAGGAAGAATGCGGCGAACGCGAGCAGGCTCGCCGAACCAAAGCGTGCGCCGAAGAGCGACGTCAAAGCGGTTCCGTGGCCCAAGATGGCACCGCCCAGGAGCGCCAGCAACAGCGTCGGCTCGACCAAGCTCGCGAACGTCATCTCGCGACTGGCCGCCATGCCGGTGAACGCGCTGCGCATGTCGAGCGCCGCCAGGCTGAGGGCGAACCGTCCCAACGCCAAGAGAAAGACCAGCGCCACGACGTCGACGACCGAGACGGCAGGCGCGGTGAGCGGCAAGACGGCGGCAAAGGTCAGGGCCACGCCGAGCGCGAGGCCCGGCGCGCACAGCGCGACGATCGTCGTGCCGTCCGGCAGCAGCGCTTCTTTCGACCACAGCTTGACGAGATCGCGGTAGGGTTGAACGACCTTCGGTCCGGGACGGCCTTGCAGGCGCGCGCGGAGTTGCTTCAGCGCGCCCTGCAGGAGCGGTGCGAGCGCGAGGATGACCAGCACCTGCACGAGGACGAGCATCAGCGCACCGCCGCCACGACGAAGATGAAGGTCGCGATCGCGTAGGTCAGATAGAGCCGCAGGCTCCCGCTTTGCAGGCCGCGCGTGAGCCGCGTGAGGCGCAGGACGAACGCCACGAAGCGGCGGGCCGCTTCGTCCACCAGGTAGCGGCTTTCGGTGCGGTAGCGAATGCGTAACGGGAACCAGCGCGAGAGGCCCGCTTCGATCCCGCGGTGACGCTCGGGCAACAGCAAGAATGCGAAGATCGTGCGCAGGGGCTTGGCGAACGCGGTGGCGGTGTATTGCGCTGCGACGGTGACCGGCGATCCGCAGGTCCAGGTCGGGACGCGGCGCACCCCGCGCAGTGCGGCCACGCCCACGCACAGCAGCGCGCCCAAGAACGGCAACGCTGCGGCGGTCACCGGCAGTACCGGCAGCGTGGGCAACTCGAGCGGCGTCACGTGCAGCATCGCGGCGGCAACTCGCGCGAGCGGCGCAATCGCCAACACCGGCATCAGGCCGAACGCGGCGCACACCACGGCGAGCATTCCTAACGCGACGTTTGAGGCGCCGAACGGCTCGCGCACGGCGGCACGCGGCACGGTCTGGCGCGAGCGGCCCAGGAACGCGACGCCGAAGAGTTTGACGAAACACGCGGCGGCGAGCCCGCCGGTCAGCGCGAGCCCGGCGACCGCCGTCACCAGCGCGAGCTTCACCGCCGGTGCGGCGCCCGCGACCGCTACGATGAGGCTTTGGAACGTCATCCACTCCGAGGCGAAACCGTTGAACGGCGGGAGCCCCGCGATCGCGACGCAACCGAGCAGAAAGAACGGCGCCGTCCAGACCAGACGCTCCCAGAGCCCGCCGAGCCGTTCCAGGTCGACCGTCCCCGCCGTGTCGGCGACGATGCCCGCGCCCAGGAAGAGCAGCGCCTTGAACGCGCCGTGATTCACCGCGTGAAAAAGCGCCGCGACGAGGGCCAAGCTCGCCACGGCACCGTTCCCGGCGTTGAGCGCGATCAACGCGACCCCGAGGGCCAGCGTGATGATGCCGACGTTTTCGACCGAGGAGTACGCCAGCAGGCGCTTCACATCGCGGTCGACGACGGCGTACAACACGCCGACCACCGCACTCAGCGTGCCGAGCAACAACAGCGCCAGACCCCAGACGAGCGGCGCCGGCGCGGCGAGTTGCAGCAGGACGAGACACAAGCCGTAGATTGCGACCTTGAGCATGACGCCGGAGAGCATCGCGGAGGCGCTCGCCGGTGCCACCGGGTGTGCGCGCGGCAACCAGACGTGCAGCGGAACGAGGCCCGCCTTCGATCCGAATCCGACCAACGCCAGCGCGAGAACGCCTGCGCGCAGCGGCGCCGCCAAGGTTGCGGCGCGAGCGGCCATGACGGCGAAGGACGTACTGCCCGCGGCGTTCGCGCAGATGAGGAGGGCCGACACGATGCACAACGCTCCGGCCTGCGCGAAAATGAGGTACGTCAGCGTGGCGCGCCGCACGTCGCGGCGTTCGTGGTGCGCGGCGACCAAGAACGCCGACACCACCGACATCGCCTCCCAGGCGAGCGCGAACGCCGCCACGCTCTGCGCCGTGAGAACGCCCACCATCGCCAACGCAAAGACGCCGACCAGGACGATGTCGACCGGCCGGGCGCGCTGCAGGCTCCACACGCCGACGGCGAACGACACGATGGCGAGGAGCGCCAAGAACGGCACCGCCAGCACCGAGACGCCGAAGTCCAGCCGCAACGCGTCGACCGGCGAGGCGATGGATCCCAGCGCTACGGCGCCGCGCATCGCGGTCAGGCCGGCGAGAACGGCGGCGCCGAGCGCAACGGCCCACGTCAGTCCGACACCGCTCGCGCGCAACATCACGTCAGTTCTCGCGACGCAGGTCTTCGAGCGCCGTTCTCACCGAGGCGAGCTGGTGGTCGAAGATCTCAAGCGCGGCATCCAACAAGCGCCAGATCGCCGGGTCGCTGACCTCGTAGCGAACCGTCGTGCCCTGGCGGCGAGTACGAACGAAGTTGCGGCCCCGCAGCACGGCAAGCTGTTGGGAAATGGTCGACTGCTCCGCGCCCAGTTTTTCCTGGATCTCGCCCACGCTCAGGGGCCCGGGCCGGAGGCTATCGAGGATGCGGATCCGCAGTGGATGCGCAAGCGCCTTGAAAAAGTCGGCCTTAAATGAATATTGCAATATTCAAATATTATGTCTACTCCGCGCCCGTCCCTCCTGCGCCGGCTCTGCTCGACGCAGGAGCAACCAACGCCGAAATCGTCGACTACCCCGATGGAAACTCGCGAGACCGTGCACGCTTTTTTGGCCGCGGCCATCGACCGCAGTGAGTTCGTGCGCCGCTTATGTGCGACCGGCGTAACCGCCGGCGCGGCGTTCAGTTTCGCCGAACTCCTGACCGGCTATCGCGCAGCGATGGCTGCAACCGGCAGCGTTGCGACGACGCCGGCGGCGCTCGCTCCCGGCGAGTTCGCGCTCCTCGAAGCGATCGCGGAGCGCATCCTGCCGACCACCGATACGCCGGGTGCGCGCGAAGCCGGCGCGGTTCACTACATCGACATCGCGTTGGCCGGCGCCTACAAGACCGAGTTGGCGCGCTACCGCAGCGGCCTCGCCGCGCTGCAAGCGCATTGCCGCAACTCCCTCGGCGGCCCGTTCGAAAGCCTGGCGCCCGACGCGCAGGACGCCGTCCTCGTCAACTTGGAAGCCGGACACCTCGCCGACGTCGAAGCGGGGGCGCCGTTCTTCGCCCTGATGCGCCGTCACGTGATGGAAGGCTTCTTCTGCGATCCGTCATATGGCGGCAATCACGACATGGTCGGCTGGAAGCTCGTCGGCTTTCCGGGCGCGCAGCATGGTTACGCGCAACCCTACATCGACCGCGTCGTCGATATCGCGCCGGTCGCCTTGACGAACGCATCCGCAGGGCGGCGCTGAGATGGCAACCGAGACGACCGATGTCATCCTGATCGGTGCGGGCGCCGCCGGCGGCATCCTCGCCAAGCAACTCGGGACGGCCGGGTTGAAGGTGGTCGCGTTCGATCGCGGCGCGATGCTGACGCTCGAAGACTATGCGGCACGTGACGAGATCAAATTCGTCGTGCGCGGCGCGCAGCTCGAGTGGGCGCGCCACGATCCGGTCGCCTTCCGCAATACTCCCGCTGAAGCGTCGACGTTGAAGTACGACACGGTCAGTGGAGTCGGCGGCCAGATGCTGCATTGGACGGCGCAATCGTCGCGCCTCTTGCCCGGCGACTTCAAGGTCGCAACCAACGAGATCGCGAGCGGCATCGCCGATCGCGCCGGTGCGGACCTGTCGGGCTACGAGATCTACGACTGGCCGATCGCGTACGACGACCTCGAGCCCTATTACGAACGCTTCGAGTGGGAGTTCGGCATCTCAGGAGACAGCGGCGCGCGCGGAGCAAATCCGTTCGCCGGACCGCGCCGGCACGGCTTCCCGCTGCCGGGGCTCCGGACCAACGCCAAGATGGAAATTTTCCGGCGCGCGTCGAGCGAGCTCGGCTACCATCCGTACGACGGTGCAGCGGGCGTCCTCTCGCAGAAGTATCGGCCGGCGGCGCCCCACGATACGCGGATCCCGGAACGGCCAGCTTGCACGTATTGCGGTCACTGCAACGACTACGGCTGTCACGTTCAAGCCAAAGCCGATGCGCTCTATAGCATCATGCCGGCGGCACTGACGACCGGGAACGTCGATCTTCGCACCAACACGCGCGTCGTGCGCATCGACCTCGACGACACCGGCCGCGCAGCCGGCGTGACCTACTTTACTCCCGAGAGACAGCTCGTCCAGCTCCGCGCAAAGGCCGTCGTTTTGTGCGGCTATACTTTCGAGAATTCGCGCCTGCTCTTGGCCTCGGAGCGTAAGGGCACGCGCGGGATCGCCAACTCGAGCGGACAAGTCGGCCACGGCGCGTTCGGACACGGTGACGTCAACGTGTTCGGCCTGTTCGACGACTACATCGTCAACTCGTTCATCGGCCCGAACTCGGCAGCCACGCGCATCGACGATTTCAACGGGAACAACTTCGATCACACCGGGCTTGGATTCATTCGCGGCGCCGGTATCGGAACCAGCGGCAGCGGCACGCCGGTCGAGCGTTACAACACGTTTCCGCCCGAGATGCGCGGCTGGGGCAAGACCTATAAAGAGTTTCTCGCGCACGCCTACACGCGAACCGTCGAGGTCAACGTCACCCCCGAGACGCTCGCACATCGCGACAACCGGATCGACCTCGACCCCGACCACAACGACGATTGGGGCGTCCCGCTTCCGCGGCTGACGTTTTCGTTCCACCAAAACGAACGTCGCATGCACGATCACCTCGCCGAGGTTGGACGCACCATCCTCCGTAAGGCCGGCGCGAAGACGATCTGGACGAAGATGCCGGGAAATAACGGCTCGCGCTGGGCCGGCGGCACGCGCATGGGCAGCGACCCCGCGACGTCGGTCGTCGACGCCAATTGCCGGACGCACGACGTCGAGAACCTGTTCGTAACCGGTGCCTCGGTGTTCCCGACGCTGACCGGCTTCCCGCCGACGGCAACGGTCGGCGCGCTCGCCTATCGCACCGCTGACTACCTCATCGCGCAGCGAGACCTCTTCCACTAAGGCGTGAGGAACGCCGGCCAGATCAGATTGCTCGCCGCGACCGGGGCAATCTTTCCGTAGCGCACCATGACGTCGATGACCGGCTGGATCAACTGCGGATCGAAGCGCGGATCTTCAACGTAGCGCGGGCGCGTCATCACGGCCATCTGGACGGGGTCGACCTTCGTATACCGTCCGAGAATCGCGGCCGACTCCTTGGGGTGTCCGTTGGCCCAGCGTGCGGCTTGACGCATGACGAGCGCGAAGCGCCGTACGACTTCGGGGTTCTTCTCGCTGTACGAGCCCATCGCAAACCAGCCGGCCTGAAGATACGTGCGCGTCGCCAGGCTGATGTTTCCCAGAACCGTCGCATCGGTGCTCATCTGCGAACTGAACGGTTGGATCGCGATGGCGCTGCTGACCCGGCCCTGCTCGAGTGCCAGTCCCATTTGCGCATATGGTAGTTCGAGGAACTGCACGGTTGCGGAATTGCCGCCGTTGCGGTCGATCCACGACTCGGCGGTATATTGTGTGAGGTCGTGCAGTCCCGCGACCGCAATCGTCTTCCCGTTGAGGTCGGCCGCGCTGTGTATCGAGCTGCCTTTCGACACCATGAGCACCGCATTCGGCTTCCCATCCCAGACGGTGGCCGGCGCGATGAACGAGATCGGCAATCCGCTCAAGTGCGCGAGAATGACGGGCGACGGGCTGCCGAAGCCGATATCGAGCGCGCCCGAGCTGACGGCGGCAGCGATGGCGGACCCGTTATTGAGGATCGTCAACGTGACGTCGAGCCCGGCGGCAGTGAAAAAGCCCTGATCGAGCGCGTAGAACGCTTGGGCTGCGGTGTCGATCGGCATCGCCCCGAGCCGCACCGGCAGGAGCGTGTCCGCGCGAACCACCGCCGGCGCGGGTGACGCGCCCAACACCGTTGCGGTCAGCACGGCGATCGTGATGGCCCGAATCCGCAAGCAGCTCAGCATCCTTCTTCTCCTCCGGTCAGGTTCGAGGAAGGTTCGACCCTCGCCGGGTGGAACGCTCGCGACTTTCCGATGACGACCACCGCCAACGCCGGCCGCTTGCACCACTCCCTCGAGGCGTCCATCCGTACCCATGCGACGCTGCGTGCAGAGGCTCCGGCGCTGCTCGCGCCGGGTCGTACGCCGTGCACGTATCAGCAGCTTGCCGCACATCTCGATCGGCTCGGCGCGGCGCTGGCGGAATGGTTGCCGGCTGACAACCCCGTCATCGCGGTTGCCGCGGCGAACGGGCCCGACACGGTCACGGCAATCCTCGCGGCGATGTCCGGTGGGATTTGCGCACCGTTCGATCCGAGCCGGCCACCGGCCGAAATCGACGCGTTTCTGGCCGATATCAAGCCGGCGATCGTGTTGGCCGACGAAGCCGCGATCTTCCGGCATCGAGACGCATTCGACCGGTATGGCATCGGCGTCGCGCGCATGGTCCTTGTGCCGTCTGCCCCCGCCGGCGTCTTCGAGGCACGCCTGGAAGCGCCGGACCGGCGCTCGGAGCGTGCCCCCGCATATGATGCGGACGTCGTCTTGCTCCTGCGTACGTCGGGCACGACCGCATTTTCCAAAATCATACCGCATACGATGCCCCGCATCATGCACGTCAGCACCACGATCGCCGGTGCGCAGGACTTGCAACCGGCGGACCGGTGCTTCAACACGATGCCGCTCTACCACGCATACGCTATCACCTCGGTCCTCGGACCGTCCCTCGTTGCCGGTGCATCCGTCATTTGCCCAACGAACATCGGCGCTGCGGCATTGGTAGGGGGCCTGCGCAATTACAAGCCGACATGGTACACGGCAGCTCCGCCGACCCATCGCGACGTGCTGGCATACATGCGCCGCGAAGCGCGGCCGCTCGACCGCTCCCTGCGATTCAGCCGGACGTTGGGGGCTCCGATCGACGCACAACTCATCAACGATCTCGAAGCGTTTCTCGGGGCGCCCGTATTCGATGGCTACGGCTCGACCGAGGCGCCGTCGAGTACGTACAACCTGCCGTCGTCGAACCGGCCCGGCTCGGTCGGCCGTGCGGTGGGTTGCGAAATCGCAATCTTCGACGGCGAAGTCGCCATCCGCGGCGCCAACGTCGCGCCGGCGTATGGTGACCGCACTCCGATCGCCGATCCGATCACGGGCTGGTACCATACGGGCGATACGGGGCATATCGATGCCGACGGCTTCCTCTACATCACCGGCCGCCTGAACGAACTCATCAACGTCGGCGGCGAGAAAGTCTCACCGGTCCACGTCGAGGAGGTGCTGAACGCGCACCCTGCCGTGGCGGATGCGGCCGTCTTTCCGCTGCCGCATCCGACACTCGGCCAGCACGTTGCTGCGGCCGTGGTCCCGCGCGCGAACGCAACGGTGACCGAGCAAGACCTGATCGAGCACGCAGCATTGCTCCTCCCGCGCGCGGCGGTCCCGAACGTCGTGCACCTGGTGGCGTCGATCCCGAGAGACGGAACCGGAAAGGCGCGCCGCCTCGAGCTGACGGAAGCCTTCGCCCGCGATGCGCGGGTCGCGCGGCTGGCTGCGCTCCACGACGACGACGCGTTACTCCAAGCGCTGACACGCATCTGGCAGGAGGTGCTCGAATATGCTCCGGTAGCCCTCGACGAGAACTTCTTCGCTGCCGGCGGCGATTCGTTGCGAGCGATTCACGTGATGACCAGGATCGAGGCGGAGCTCGGTGTCACGATGTCCACCGACACGTTGTTATTCGCACCGACCATTCAGCAGCTCGCGAAAGCGGTGCGCGCGCGAGCGGTGCTCGCTCAGACAAATACCACGTACCGCAACCGGATCGTCGCTCTGCGCAGCACCGGTTCGCGACCACCACTCTTCTTTTACGACAGTGACGTCGACGGCGGCGGCCTGTATGCTCGCTTCCTGAAGGCGGCGTTAGATCTGGAACAACCAATCTACCTCGTACGCCCGAACGGTGCGCTGGGCGATGCGATTCCCGAAAGCATCGATGCGATGGCCGCCGCCGACGCCGCGATGATCGCAACCGCCGTGCCTTCACAGACCTATCGCCTGGCCGGCTTCTGCGCGGGCGGCGTGGTGGCGTTCGAGGTTGCGCGCCACCTGGAGAATGCGGGCTCCACCGTCGACGTCGTCGCGCTCATTGCGAGCTCCGCTCCCAACGCGTTGTTGGAGCCGCTCTGGGCATGGACGTCACGGGTTTGCGGTTTCCTCTCGCAGCGTAACCACGTGCGCGTTTATCGAACCCTCCGCAGCCTCGCCAACGCGATACGTTCCCGTTCGTATCCCGCCGAGATCATCAACGCAATCTACGCGCTCCGGCATCCGTTCGTCCCGGAGACACCGGCCGGACGGATCTACACCGATCGGCTCTTGCGCCATTTTCCGAAACCAACGGCGCGTTCGATCGACTTGATTTGGCCCGACGACGACCGGCCGATCGTCGCAGGTGACCCGTACATGGGATGGCGGCACGTCGCGCGCGTCCGGCGCCACTCCGTCGCCGGTGATCATACGACCGTGCTAACGGAGCACCTCGATGAGCTCGGGGCGGTGCTGCGCCGCATTTTCGACGGCGGTGTTCTCGAGTAAGAGCACGCCCGCCGCCGTGTTCGAGATCGGTACGTGATAGGTGGTGTGAAGCTCGCGGACGCTACCGGTCAAGGCGCCGCGCATCGCGAGCCACATGATCAGTTCCGCGCCTTGGGCCCCGGCTTCGCGGATGAGGTCGAGCGTCGAATAGCCCGCGAGCACTTCGGGTTCATTCACGATCTTCTGCAGGCACATCCGGTCGAACGCCGTGTTGATGAAGCCGGCGCGCGTCCCGTCGAGCTGATGAGAAAGGCCCCCTGTCCCGATGACGACGACCCGCAGGTCCTCCGGATACGAGGCGATCGCGCGCCCGAGGGCCTGGCCGAAGCGATAGCAACGGGAAGGCGTCGGAATCGGGTGCTGCACCGTGTTAATGCTGATCGGAATCGTCCGCGGCATCGCGGAGTGCTCCGGCCATAACAATTGCATCGGAATCGTGAAAGCGTGATCGACGAGCATTTCCTGGCACGAACAAATGTCGAACTCGTCTCGCATGAGGCCTTCGATCAGATGCCACGAAAGGCGCGGAACACCGGTAAACGGCGGGGACGTTGGAATACCCCAGCCTTCGTCCTCATTGCGATACTCGGAGGCTGCGCCGACGGCAAATGTCGGCATGGCGTCCAGAAAAAAGTTGAGCCCGTGATCGTTGTACAAGACGACGGCGACGTCGGGCTTGGTCTCATCGAGCCACCGGCGAAGGGGTGGGAACGCGTCAAAGAACGGCTTCCAATAGGGATCGTTTTCGAGCCCCTTCTCCAAGGCGTTGCCGATCGAGGGGACGTGCGTGGTCGCGATGCCGCCGACGATGCGTGCCATTTTGGCTAGGAGCCCGCCGCAAGGAGCTTGGCGCGGAACTCATCGACGGTCAGGCCGGTTTGCTGAGCTCCGATGTCCTGTACGCCTAGGTGAAAGATTCCGGCAAACTTCGCGAGGTAGTAGATGTTGCCGCCGGCGGCGAGGAGATCGAGCACGTTGCGGGATTTGATCGCGGCTCGTTGCTGGCCGTTGAGAGCAAAACGCGACATGTACGCATCTTCATCACGAAGGAACGCCTCGCGGTTCGCTCGGCTATTGAAGGAAAAGCACATCTTGTTCAGAGCGTAGCCCTTCATCGCTTCGGTTCCGTTGAAGAGCAGCGTCCCGGGGATAGGCTGATCGGTCGTGGTCATCATCGCGAACGAGCGTACCATTTCGGTGTGTCCGGCGTGTGACGTTCCGGTACGTCCGCACTTCGCACGATCTTCACACTGCGATCTGCGAGCATGTCTTAACGGGCCGCGACGGGATCGATCCAATCCGCCGCTGCGGCGGTCCAGTCCGCGTCGGATGCGAGCGGGACGCCGAGCGCGCGAATCCGGTACTTGTGCGGCGCGTCGCTACCGAGCGGGGGTGCGCCGTCGCGGGCGGCGCGGAGCAGCAAACGGCGTGCGGCGATAATCGCTGCGTCGCTCGTGCCGAGATGCTCGTCCCACCGATCGGATATGGCTCCCATCCCTTCTTGCAGCGACACGTCTTGCAGCGAAAGGCCGGGCACCCCGGAGAATCGGCGCGTGCGTTGCGCGTCGCGATCGATGAGAAAATCGTTGTCCTTGCTTCCGATCGGACGCCACGCGCCGCCGGCTTCGGTCGTCGGCGGCAAGAGGTCCGACGGGCGCAAATGGACGCCCCCGCCGAGGCGTGCCACGGCCGCGGTCTCATGTATCTCATCACTCGTGAGCGGCCGCGCCGGATTCCACGTGAAGCACCACGCCATGGTCGTCGTATCGTCCATCGGTACCCATGCAAAGCCGCCGACCGTTGGTTCGACCGCGCCGTTCGGGACCGCGAACGCATTGTAAAACGGCATCATGAAGTGCGTGATGTTCCAATGGACGCGGTCCTCGCCAAGCCGCCGGCAGGTGCCGATGCGTAAACCGTACGGTGTTTCGAGCAGATCGTAGCGGGGCTGCCGGTCTCGCATGAAGATGTTGCCGGCATCGGGTCCCAGCGTCCCGTGCAAGAAACCGACGTGGTGCGGGTCGATTCCACCTTCGAGCGCTTGCACGTAATTGCTGAACTGGACGCGTTTGGTGATGTGCCGTTGTTCCGGATCTACCAAATTCCACTCGAGGTCGGGCAATTCGGGCGGCACGGCGAGCGAACCCATATACGTCCACACGATGCCGTTCCGTTCACGGCACGGGTAGGCGCGCACGCGCACCTTTTCTTTGAACAGCGAATCGGGCGGTTCGCTAGGCATGTCGGTGCAGCGACCCAGAACGTCGAATTTCCAACCGTGATACACGCAGCGCAAGCCGTCGTCTTCGTTGCGCCCGAAGTACAGCGGCGCACGACGGTGTGGGCAAAACGCGTCGACAAGGCCGGGGGCGGCCGCCGAGTTGCGAAATGCTAACAGATCCTCGCCGAGCATGCGGACGCGCAATGGCGCCCCGTCACGTACGATTTCCTCGGAGGTGACTGCCGGAAGCCAGTATTGCCGCAGCGCGTCGCCCATTGGGGTGCCCGCCCCGACCCGCGTGATGAGCTCGTTATCCGCTCGACTGAGCATGGCACCTCCGCTCGCTTTCGCGCGCAAAGGGCTTGAATATCAGGGACATGAAGCCCTCCAGCACGATGAAAACCGGGACCTTGTTCAGCATTTGCGCCGCGATCTTCGTCGCGCTCGCGTGCAGCAAGAGCGGCACCGCTCAAGAGGCGCCGACCATCAAGGTCGGCATCGTCTACTCGTTCACCGGCACGGGAGCGCCGACGGACAAGCAGTTCGACGCGGCCGTCGACGCATGGGTCAAACAACACGGCGACAGCGTCGCCGGACGGAAGATCGTTTTGATCCGCCGCGACGATGGCGGCGCGAATCCCGACGTTGCCAAACGCCTGGCACAAGAACTGATCGTTCAAGATAATGTGGAGTTTTTGGGCGGACTTCTGTTTACGCCCAACGCAATCGCAGCCGCGCAAGTGTCCACGGCAGCCAAGGTGCCCGTCTTGATCACGGAAGCGTCGACGGCCGGCATCATGGCGGACAATCCGTACGCAACCCGCTACAGCTTCACCAACGGTCAGCTCACGAAACCACTGGTCGACTGGGCGCTGAAGCACAACGTCAAGACGGCCTCGATCGTCTACCAGAATTTCGGCCCGGGCGTCGATGCGGCCGATACCTTCGAGCGTTACTTTGTCGCGGGCGGGGGCAAGCTTCTCGAGCGGGTCGCCGTGCCGTTTACGGCCCGCGACTTTTCCGCATACGTGCAGCGCATTCGGGATACCAAGCCCGACGCGTTATACGTCTTCATGGTCGGCGACTCGGGGCCGGCGTTCATCCGAGCCGCCTATCAAGGGGGCATCCAGCAGTCGGGCATCACGATTCTTGCCAACGGTGACATGGTGAGCGACGAACGCCTGCCCGGAATCGGCGATGACGCCTTAGGGGTCATCTCATCGAACATGTACTACCAGAACTATCCCTCACGCCTGAATACTGCTTTCGTGAAGCTCTTTCGGGCTGCATGGGGCGCGAATTCCGAACCTCCCGGCCAGGCAGCGGTCGCGGCTTACGACATGATGCACGCAATCTATAACGCCGTACAAGCACAGCCCGGCACGCTCTCTCTCGATCGTACGATGGCCGTCCTTCGTTCGACGAAGTTCGAAAGCCCGCGAGGACCGATTGCGATCGATCCGCAAACTCGCGACATCGTTCAAAACGTCTATATTCTACGCATCGAGCGTCACGGCGGCGAGATCGGCAATCGCGAGATCGGGATGTACCCCAGCGTGCGCGATCCGGACGAGCATTGAGCTACCGGGATCGACGTTCTCGGACGCCGAGCGCTTCCAGCCGCGGCAGCACCTCGTCACGGAAGTACGGAAACTCGTCGATGTAGTTGACGAAACCCAGCGCGAGGGCGGTGAATCCGGCCTCGCTGAGCTGGGCGAGTTCTCCCGCCACACGATCCGGGTCCCCGACGCATTCGTGCGCGCCGTAACCGGCGGCCTGCCGAACGCGGTTAGCGTGATGCGCGGCGTATTCAGCCGTTTGTATGCCATATTTGCGTGCCACTCCGCTCTTATGGTCAACCGCCTCCCAGTCGGCCATCTCGTCAGCGAAATAGTGATAATACTCTTCGGCTTCGCGCGTTGTCGGCCGGCAGACCACGTTGGTCCCGGTGCAGATGTTGAGCGCCCGTCCGAGGTCCTTCGCTTGCCGGCGGATCTCCCGCCCTTCTTCAACCGCGCCTTCGATCGTGGAAAATCGCGTAAAGAGATTATCGGCGTGACGAATCGCGAAGGCCTTACCGGCCGTCGATGCCCCCGCATTCATGATGAGCGGCCGTGTGCCGCCGTGGGGCTTTGGGAGCGCTTGCAGCCCCTTCAATTGAAAGAACTCGCCGCTATAGTCGAACGGCGCTTCCTCTGTCCATAGCCGCGAGACGATGTCCAGCCATTCCGATCCGTGAGCATAGCGCCCGTCGTGCTCGCGCTGCTGCGCGCCGAACATGTCGAATTCGTCTTGGTTCCAACCGCAGACGACGTTCAGGCCGAAACGACCCTCACCCGCGTGGTCGGCGGTGACGCACATCTTGGCCGCGTAGACCGGATGGATCAACGGCGCATGAACCGTCCCGAAGACCACGATCTTGTGGGTCACGCTCAACATACCGGTCGCCCAAGTTACCGTTTCGAAGGTTGCTGCTTCAGGATCCGTCGCGCCACCGTAACCTTTCCAACGCCCCACCGGCAGCATAAACTCGATACCAGCGTCGTCGAGCATTTGTGCAAGCGTGAGGTTGTCGCTCCACGAACCCGACCAGCGCTCGGGAACCTTGGTGGCCGCGAGCCCCGACGAGCAGTTCGAGCCAAACATTCCCAACTTGAGCCGGTTGCGGCTGTTCATCGCCAGGCGTTCGCCGGCAAAAGATATTCCGCTCACTTCAGCGGTGCGCCGCCGGGCTGACTTGCACCAACGAACGCCTGCGTCGCCGGATCCCACTTCTGGACGCCGCTCCAATTCGCACCGACGCCATGCTTCGGATACGCGCGAAAATCGTACTCGCCGTTGGTTCCGGCAAAGCCGTGCAGGCCGTCCAGATAGGCGCGCACCTGCGCCGGGGTCGCGTTCGCGCCCAACTTCTGGAATGCGCCGGCGATGATGAAGGCGGCATCCCAGGCCTGATTGGTGCCGGTGTCGGGCTGCACGCCTTTGGCGCGGAAGGCTGCCTGATAAACGTCTTCCGCGCGTTTGACCGGTCCATTCGGTAACGCCTCCGGGGCGGCGGCCGCGTACGACGAGAAATATAATTCCTTGGGTAAGAACGACGCGTAGGCTTTCATCTGCGCGAACGTCTCGTTCGCCGAAGAAGACACGACCGGCAGCGTGATCCCGGCATCGGCAAGCCCGCGCAGGATCGTTCCGAACGAGGGCCCGGTCGTCATCGCGAAAACGACCTGGGCGCCCGAGTCCTTGATATGCGCGACCTGGGCGGCCACGCTGATGTCGGACGGTGTGAAGTGCTCGCGCGCGACGATCGATTCGGCCGCATTTTCAGGCAGCGCCAGCGCTTGGTCGAGAACGTGCTCGTTGTCCTGACCGGTGGCGTCGTTCGATGCGATCACGGCGATCTTACGCCAACCCCGTTCGCGCGTATAGCGCACGGTACCGACCGTCGAGTCGCCGGAGGAAATGCCCGAGAAGTATCCCCAGCCGCCGTCGGGTCCGGGATGGTACGCGCTCGAGAAGCACCATAACACAGGGCCATCCTTCACGAGCGGCGCCATGGCTCCGCAAATAGCCGTTAGCGTCGAACCCATGACGACTGCCGGGTTCTTAGCCAGGACTCCGTTCAGGAGTTGCACCGCGGTTTGGGCATTCGTCTCATCGTCTTGGATGACGAAGTGCACCGGACGGCCGCTGATTCCGCCCGCGCTGTTGATGCGTTCCTCCGCCACGCCGAGCGAGATCTGCTCGGACTTCCCAAGAAACGCCCCGCCTCCCGTGAGCGGCAAGATAACGTTGATATCGAACGGGTCAGCCGCGACGGTTCGGCGCGGAATCGCGACGGTCGTCACGAGCACGATCAGGAGAAGCGCTAAGGCCGGCTGTGTCTTCATCGAACTCAACCTCCAGCATTGGAAAACTCCGTCATGAGCATGTAATCTCCTCGGCCGGCCACTCCTGCACGGGAGCCGGGTGATGGCTTGCGGAAGGCGCGGCAATGACGGCGACGACGAGTACTCGGCCCACATCTGAGGCGCTCTTCCGCGACGACGAAGTCCGTCTCGACGGCCGAGACAAAGTCAGCGGAAAGATGCGGTATACTGCCGACTTCAAGCCCGACGAGCTCCTATGGGCAGCGTTTACCACCAGTCCGCACGCGCACGCGACGATCGTCCGCATCGACACCACGGCAGCGAAAGCCGTGCCCGGCGTGCGTGCGGTTCTGACCTCGGCCGACATCGGACCGGGGAAGCGCTCGGGCCGAATGCTCTTCGACCATCCGGTGCTCGCCTACGAGAAGGTCATCATGGTTGGCGACCGCGTCGCCGCCGTTGCCGCTGAAACCCGCGAAGCCGCCGAGGATGCGGCACGCCTCGTTGAAGTGACGTACGAAGAGCTGCCCGCGGTTCTGGATCCGCTCGCTGCGTTGGCACCCGGCGCGCCGAGGATCCACCCCGAGCGCGCGACCTATCACTACCTCGGCAAGACGCCCCCGGAAGTCGCGCATCCGAACGTGCAAGGGTGCTACCAATACCACAAGGGCGATGAGAACATCGAGGCCGTCTTCGCGCGAGCGCCGCATGTCTTCGAACACCGGTTTCGGACGTCGCGTCAACACGCCGGGTATCTGGAGCCGAAGGCGACGGTCGTGTGGATCGACCGCGATGGAACGGTTCACATCCAGACGCCGAACAAAGCGCCGTACAATTTGCAGCGTTTTCTCGCCCACGTGACCGGCGTGCCGCTCGAGCAGATCGTCATCGAGCCGGCAGCGATCGGTGGTGACTTCGGCAGCAAGGGTTGGACGACGGATGAGTTCCCGTGCTACTACTTGGCCAAAGTGACGGGGCGGCCGGTGAAGCGCGTCTCGAGCTACACCAACGAACTCCAGTCGAACGCGCGAAAGCACGCGGCGTACACCACGTTGCAGACGGCCGTTGACGACGACGGCCGCTTCCTCGCGCATCGTTCGACGGTCACCTACGACGGCGGTGCGTATGCGGGCGGACTGCCGTCGCCCTACTTGATGCCGGGTGCTACCGGCTATTCGACTGTGCCGTATACCGTGCCGAACGTCTCGATCGCGACGCAATGCGTGTACACGAATACGTCGCCCGGTACGCACGTGCGGGCGCCCGGCGGGAGTGAACTGTACTTCGCGTGGGAGCAGCACGTCGATCTGATGGCCGCCGCCGTGGGAATCGACCCGATCGAGCTGCGCCGGCGCAACGTGGTACGGGATGGGCAGCTGATGCTCACCGGCGATGAAGTCTATCATCCGATGGGCACGGCCGTCTTGGAACGGCTCGAAGCCGAGATGCAGGCGCGGCCGGCGTCTCCCGGTCGCGCCTGGGGCATGTCCTTCGCCGTTTTCCATACGGGCGTCGGCAAGACCGCGCTCGACCTCACGCTGCAGCCCGACGGGACGATCGAGGTGCTCAGCGGCGTCCCCGATCAGGGCGCGGGAAATCACACGGTCGTGCAGCGCGTGATCGCGGCGACGATGTCCATCGCCGCCGAGCGAATTCGCTTCCGGCGCGGCTCGACGCGCGAAGCGCGCCAGGATCCCGGTGCCGGAAGCAGCCGCGTCACGCACATCGTCGGGCGCGCGGCTCAAGCCGCCGCTCAAGAGCTGATGGCACGCTTGACGCAAGCGACCGGCATGCACGTGCGCGACGATCGCTTCGTCGACGACGGCGGCCGCAGCGAATCGTTCGAGAGCGGCGTCGCGCGCGCCCTCGGCGGAACGCCGCTGCGCGTGACGGGTGAGTATGACGGAACCCACCACGGCCCCGGAAACCCGAGCGACTACTCGTTCTTCGGCTACGGTATCGACGTTGCGGTCGATCGCGAGACCGGTGCGTTCAAGATCCACGACGCCGTGTTCGTCGCCGATGTGGGTGCCATCATCAACCCGGTGGCCCATCAAGGTCAGATCGACGGCGGCTTCATCTTCGGGCTGGGGACGGCGGCGTTCGAGGAACTCGTGCTCGACGAGAGCGGAAAAGTCACGAACCCGAGCTTAGCCGACTACAAGCTGCCGACGATCCGGGACATCCCCCCATTTCGTACGGTGCTCCTCGAAGGCCGCGGCCTCCATGGCCCCTTCGGCGCGAAGATGGCCGGCGAGTTGAGCAACACCACGGTGGCCGCCGCGCTGCTGAACGCAATCGCGAACGCTACCGGCGTGCGGATCACGGAGTTGCCGGTCACTGCGGAACGCATTTACGACGCCCTGCAGAGGTCATGACGCCGGCTGGTAGATGAGGCCTGCGGCGGAAACCGGCCGGTCGAGGAGGCCATGTTTTGCCGCGAAGTCGAGGAGCGTCTGGATGTCGGCCACCCGTAGCCGTTCCGCAAACGTCGTGCGGTGCATCCGTCGCACCAGATCGGGATCCATCTTCGAGTACTTCGCGAGAATCGCACCCGATTCGGCGTGATGACCGTTGGCCCACTTCTGCGCGGCGTAGATCGCGCTTTGAAAGCGACGCACCGGCTCGGGATTCTTCTGCGCGAAGTCGTGCATCGCAAACCAGCACGAGTTGATGTATACGGGGGCGACGACGGTGTCGAGATCGGCAATAATTTTGACGTTGTTGGAAGCAATGGCGACCGTCATCGCCGGCTCCGTCATCACCGCCCCGTCGATTCGCGCGCTCGCGAGCGCTTGGCCCATCTCGGAAAAGGTGACCTCGACAAGCTTCACTTTCGAAATGTCGCTTCCGCCCTGCGTTAGCCAAGCATCGAGGTTCACTTCGGGGCCGGTATGGAGCCCATTTAGTGCGACCGTCTTCCCTTCGAAATCCTTGGGCGTCTTCAGCGCCGAGTTGGCGGCGACGCACAGCGCCTCCGTCGACGTGCCGGCCAAGCTAATCGCGCCCGCAGCGAGGATGACGACCGGCAAACCGTGCAGAGAGGCGTTGGCAAGTATGACCGGCGTGGCAACACCAATGTCCATCGAACCGGCCGAGAGTGCGGCCGCAATCGCAGCACCGTTGTTCATCGTTTCCAGGTCGACGTTCAAGCCGGACCGCGTGAAAAATCCCATGTCCTGGGCGAAGTACGCGGACGCATACGTATCGTTTGCGGTAGCCGCCACGCGCAAATTCAACGGTGCCGACGCTTGTGCCGACGCGGGCAACCGCAACGACGCTGCTATGAGCGGAGCCGACACGGTAAGGAACGTCGCGCGTATCATACGTGAGCCAACCACGCTGACGCTAGCCCTTTCCGTCCCACACGAAGCTGCTCGCCGCGATCGGTGGGAGGAACTTGTATTTGGCTGCGACGTCCAAGAGGGGCTGGAAATCGCGCGGATTGGTGTTCTTGGCGTAAGGAGCGATCGACGGTGCGGCGGTGGTCTTGAGGTACTTCGTCATAATGTCTCCCGCTTTGCCGGGATTTTGCACCGCCCAACTGCCTGCTTCATAAATGGCGGCGGCGAAGCGTCGCGCGGTGTCTTTGTTGGCATTGAGCCAGGTCTGCGTCGCGAACCAGGCCGTCGTGACGAACACCGGAGCGATCGCGTTCAGACCGTTTCCGAGGTCGCGTACTTTGCCCGAGTCGAGCGCCGCCCGGCGCTCGGGATCTTCCATGCTCGCTGCGTCGAGTCGCCCTTGCTGCAATGCCGCAAACAGCTCGACGGGCGGAATCTCCGTGAACTTGACGGTGCTCGAGTCGCCGCCGGTCTTGTCGATGAGCGCTCGAACCGACAACTCGTCGAGGCCGTTGAGGCTCGACGCACCGACGATCTTGCCCGTGAGCTGCTTCGGGCTCGTGATGCCGGATGTGAGAGCGGTGACCAGACTCGCATCGTTGTTGTGCGAATCGTGCACCGCGCCCGCCGCGATGATCACGAACGGGAGTCCGTGCGAGACGGCTTGCCCGAGTTGCAGAACGCTGGAAACACCAATCTGCATGTCGCCGCCGGCGACGGCGGCCGCATTGGCAGCGCCGCCGCGAAACACGCTGACGGACGCCGTGATTCCATGTTTATCGAAGAAGCCCGCATCAGCGGCGAAGTACGCCTCCGACTGCTCCACGATTTGACCGGCGGCGACTTTGAGCGCCGCGGTTTGAGCCGCACCCGGCAGACCGAACAATGGGACGGTGACTGCGGCTGACGCCGCACCGAGCCAATGGCCGCGCGAACATGTCATCATTTCGCCTCGTTAGGCGGTTTTGGGGACATTCCTACGACCAAGGCGAGTACGCAAGGGTCAGACGCCGGCAAGGAGGTCGGATGCGGGGAAGCGCGCCTTGATGACGCTGTACTTTGCGCATAGGTCAATGACCGGTTGGATCATCGCCGGCGTTACGGCTCCGCCATAGTCCACGCGCGCTGCGCTCTCGACGTCTTGCGGATTCTCTTTGAGATTGGTGGCGAGGATTTGCGCCGACTCGCGCGCATGCGCCGCGGCCCATTGCGCGCCGTCGTGCATGACACGCACGAACTTCGCCGCCTCAGCCGGATGTGCGGCTAGCCAGCTCTTGCTCGTGAACCACGTCCCGGCGGCGAAATACGAGGAATACGCGTTGAAGGTGTACGCCATGATGCGGAACGGATCGCCCGGCTTGCCTATAGTTGGATCGATACCGGGGTTGAAGGTGGCCGCGTCGACACGACCGGCTTGCAAAGCTGCCGGCATCGCGGGCAGCGGGATTTCGATAAAGTGTACGGAGCTCGAGTCGCCGCCGTTCGCATCGATCCAGGCGCGCGCGGCGATATGCGTGATGATATTGAGACCGCCGACGGCGATCGTTTTTCCCGTGAGATCCTTGGCCGTTTGAATCGGCGAGTTCTTCATCACGAGCAGTTCGCCCGTCGTCGGCGTATCGGCCCGATACATGTTTGCCGCGGCGAGGATCGTGAACGGCAGTCCCTTGTCGTGCGCGATCACGAGGGTAACCGGGTTTGAGTAGCCGACGTCGAGCGCGCCGGAAATGATGGCGGAAGCGATTTCCGGTGCGTTGTTGGTCGGCGAGAACTGGGGATCCAAGCCGGCCTTCGCAAACAGGCCGAGATCGTGCGCGAAGAACAGCTGGCCCGACATGTCGCTTGGGATGAATCCGATGCGTAGCGGCGTGAGCGTCTGCGCGCCGGCACGCGCGGATGCTGCGAGCACCAAGCTGCTCGCAACGAACGCGGCACGCTTCATCGGGGTGCTCCTACGACGTCCGCGATTCGTGTACCGCGCAGCCGGTCGGCGACGGCGCCGGGATCGGAGGGCGCGTCGTCCGAGCGCCAGGCGACATGGCCGTCGGGGCGCACGAGAACGAGCCGGCGCTCGTACAGAGCGGCGATCTGTGGATCGTCGACGGCCACCGACTGCAGCGGTATGCCGCGCCGCTCGAACGCGGCCTCGAGCGACGTCGCGTCAGGCGCGCCGGGGAAACGCAAGAGCACGAATTCGCGGCCGAAGAGGTCGATGATCGAGCGGTTTTCTCCGAGTCCGAAATGCGGTGCCCGGTGTCCGGGTCGCGCCGTTTGCACGTATGCGGAGATCGTGTCCTCGGTTGCCGGCGAACCGTCGGCAATGACGATCGGTGAGCCCTCGTAACGATATCCCAGGGCGGTACCGTCGGTGAGGAACGTGCGCGACTGCGTCTCCACGATCTCGCGACCCCATTTACGCCGTTCGCGTTCACCCTCGGGGGTATCGTCGACGATCTCGGGCGGTATTTTCGGCATCTTGCGCATCCTGTAGTTCTCCGTCGCTTGGCGAACGTTGCGCTGCGCGATCGGACGGCGTTCGAGATCGTAGGTGTCGAGTAATTCCGGAGCTCCCCAGCCCTCGAGCACCGCCGCGAGCTTCCAACCCAAGTCGATGACGTCGCCCATCCCGGTATTGAGGCCGAAACCGCCGGAAGGCGAGTTGAGGTGCGCGGCATCGCCCGCCAAAAACACGTTACCGCTGCGGTACTGATGAGCGACGAGATCGTGCGTCACCCAACGCCGCATCGAAATCAGCTCGTAAGGAATCTTCTTACCAACGAAGTCGGTCACGAGTTGATCGATGTCGAGCTCCTTGCGATGATCGAAGTACCATTTGCCGCGCAAGCCGAAGCGCCACAGCTCGCGTCCGTCGAGCGCGATCAGTGTGCGCGAGATGCCGTTGACGTCGACGAAGCTGTGCAGAGCTGCTTTGCCCTTGTCGTGCTGAGTCCACAATTCTGGAATCCGCAAAAAAATGCTGACGTTGTAGTCGATCGCCGGGTCGCCGTCCATTGCAATTCCGAGCGCCTCACGAACTTCGCTCTTGCCACCCGAACAGTCGACGAGGTAGCGCGCCGCAATCGTTTCGCGACTTTCGGCAGTGCGATTGTGAACCGTCGCGACGACGCGATCGCCCTCGTCGCGAAAGTGCTCCAGCTTGCAATTATAGCGCAGCGTAACGGAGTCGTAGCTCGACGCGAGGTCGCGCAAGATCGGATCGAGCCAGATCTGATTGCAGCGCTGCGGGCGCTCCGGGCTCGTCGTACTCGATTTGCCCATCCCGTGGTGCGGCCGCTCGATGCGGGCGATTTCGAACCCGTTCAGGCTCGTGAGGTAGAGGACGGTATGCGGGAAATCTTGCGGCATACCGGCCTCGCGCACGGCGTCGGAGATCCCCCAACGCCGGAAGAACTCCATCGTGCGCGCGTTCTGTGCGGTCGCACGCGGATGGTGGATGGTGCCGTCAAACTGCTCGACCAGCGTACAGGCGACGCCGCGCCGGCCGAGCTCGATCGCTACCCCGAGCCCGACGGGGCCGCCACCCACGATCAAAACGGGGGTGTCGGTAGCCGGTCCTTCTTGGGTGCTCACGTTGACGAAGCTATGGCGCCCTCATGGGCATTACCTCCGCTGACGCTTAGGGGTCTGCTTTGCAGTAGCGTGAGGCGAAGCGCCGCGCTCGGGGCGGGAGGTCGCGGTCCTTTTTGGAATGGACGCCAAACATGACGCATAATGCAGCGCGCATCGTTCGCTCATCATTTCTGACGACGGCGGCCGGGCTCGCCGCCTCAGCCGCTTGGCCGCGGACCGCCGCCGCGCAGACGCCGCTCCTCGATTTGCGGGTTGCGGCAAATGCCAACGATACGTTCGCCTCAGCGTACTACGCCCAAGACGAGGGATTCTTCACCCGCGACGGGCTCAACGTCGATTTGCAGACGATTTCCAACGGGGCGGCGATCACGGCGGCCGTCGTCGGCGGGACGGTCGACGTCGGGGTAGCGGTTCCGGTAACGATCGCCGCGGCGTATCTGCGGGGCTTGCCGCTCGTCATGATCGCGGCCGGGGCGTTGAGCATATCGTCGGTACCGAACACCCGCCTCTGCGTGGCCAGTGATTCCACGCTGAAAACCGCGAAGGACTTCGAGGGCAAAACGATCGCCATCAACGCACTCGGCGTCGGCTTGGAACTCGCGCCCTTCGTTTGGCTCACCGTGAACGGCGCGGACAAGTCGAAGGTCAAGCTGGTCGAACTTCCATTCTCGGAAATGGGGCTGGCGCTCGAACGTCATACCGTCGACGCGGCGGTCTTAACCGAACCCGCCTACACGGTCGCGGCGAAGGAACACCACATCAAGATGTTCGCTAACGTCAACACGGCGATCGCGCCGGTCTACGTGAGCTCGTGCTGGTTCACGACCCGCCCGTTCGCGCAAGCGCATCCCGAACACGTTCGCCGCTTCGCCCGCGCGATCTACGATGCGCAAAAGTGGGCCAACGCCCACCAGGACCTATCGGCCGAGATCCTAACGAAATACTCGAAGCTGGACATCTCCCTCACGCGTTCGATGACGCGCGCCCACTACGCCGAGCAGTTGCGCGCCGCCGACATCCAACCGTTCCTCGACATCTCGGTGAAGTACGGCGGCCTGTCCGCTCCCGTTTCCGCTAACGATCTCATCTACCAGCCGTCGTAAGCCTCACGCCAAGGGAGCGCACACCTAAGTGAGCAAGCCTTTGTCCATGACGATACGCATTCGCAGGCTCGCCTCGTTGCTGCCGGTCTTGGCCGTCGGCTTGTCGTTGGAACTCGCCGGCGCGCTGCACGCGCAATCGGCGCCGGCGGCGGCCCTCGCCGGACGCGTCAGTTCGGCGGCCGAAGGCCTGATGGAAGGGGTGCTCGTCACCGCGCGCAAGCGGGGGTCGAATGTCGCGGTGACGGTAGTGACCGATGCTCGCGGACGGTACCGCTTCCCCGTCTCGCACCTGGCGCCGGGAACCTACGGGCTGAGCATTCGCGCCGCCGGCTACGATCTTGCCGGCGCGCCGGCCGTCACGGTTGATGCCGGGAAAACGACGAACGACGACCTGCGGCTCGTCCCGACGAAAGATCTCGAAGATCAAGTCACCAACGGCGAGTGGATGACCAGCATGCCGGCCACCGACGCGCAGCGCGTCCAACTGCTCGCGTGCACCCAGTGCCACACCTTGCAGCGGGTCGTGGACTCGTATCATACCGCGGCGGAATTCCGCAACGTGGTGTTGCCGCGCATGGCGGGATACATCATCCAGAGTTTTTGGCTCAAGCCGCAAGCCTACACATCGGGGCGCTCGAACCAGTCGAGCAGCTTCCCGGCCGATTTGCCGGAGTTCTTGGCGAGTATCAATCAAAGCTCGGGGCCGCGCAAGTGGCCGATCAAGACCTTTCCGCGGCTCAAAGGCCCGTCGACGCACATCATCATCACGCAGTACGACATCCCGGATCGCCTGGCGCAACCGCACGACGTGACCGGCACGCCCGACGGCACGATTTGGTTTTCGGATTTCGGCCAGCAATTCATCGGCAAACTGAATCCGCGTACCGGCGCGATCACGCAGATTCCGGTTCCCGAGAACAAACCCGGCCACTTCACCGGCTCGCTCGACATCGAAGCGGATCCGAGCGGCGATTTGTGGCTGGCCAACCAATATCAAGGCGCGATCGAACGCTACGATCCCAAGACGAATACGTTCGCGCAATGGGCGATGCCGCCGGGCGACCATCCGGACTTCACGCAAGATTCGATGGTCGCGCCGGACCACAGCAACGTCGACGGCAAAGTCTGGACCAACAATCAGGACACGCGTACGTTCTGGCAACTCGATCCGGCCACCGGAAAGTGGAACTCGTTCGGTCCGTTGCTCTATCCGAATACGAACACGGTGTTCAGGGCGTACGGCCTGGTCTCGGACGTCAACAATTCACTTTGGCTCTTCGACTTCGGTGCGTCGGCGATCGCCCATCTCGACCCCAAGAACGGCGCCTTCAAGTTGATTCCGACGCCGACGCCGAATTCGCATCCCCGGCGCGGCCGCGTCGACGACCGGACGGGTCTCGTCTGGTTTGCCGAGTTCGCTGCGAATCGCCTCGGGTCGTACGACACCAAAGCCGACAACGGCCACATCGACGAATACGTGATGCCGACGCCGTGGGACTCACCCTACGACGCGATGGCCGACAAGAACGGCAACGTGTGGACCGGGTCGATGGTCACCGACCGCGTCTCACGCCTCGATCCCGCCACCGGCCACGTCGTCGAGTACCAGCTGCCGACCAGCACGAACATCCGCCGCGTGTGGATCGACAACAGTACGAACCCGGTGACGTTCTGGACCGGCAGCAACCACTACGCCGACATCCTTCGAATCGAACAGACGCCGTAGGCTAGCTTTCGAACCCTGGATAGATCAGGGTGCGCGCGGCGATCGGCGCGGAGATCATGTTGTGCTCTGCGGCGATTCGAATGAGTGGATCCATCAGCGCCGGGTCCAGTTTGGTGCCGAAGCGAGAACGCTGCATGCTCACGACGATGTCGTGCGGGACCTGGGTGATCTTCTCGAGCACGACGGCGGTCTGCGCCTGGTGCGTGTTGGACCAGACCGCCGTTTGCACGATGGCCCGGGCCAGCCGATGAGCGAGCGCCAGGTTCTTCGCGATCCAAGTTTCCGTCGTGAAGTAGGCGGAAACAAACCAGGTCGGCGCGATCGCGGCATTCGTGTCGGCGAAAACGCGGGCGGTGGTAAGTGCGACGGTCATTGCAGGTTCGGCAATCAGCGCGGCATCGATGCGCCCGGCCTCCATTGCCGCTTGCATCGCCGGATACGGCAGCTCGACGAACTTTACCGATGAGGGGTCGACGCCGTTCTTCTTGAGCCATTCGAGGGTGGCGAATTGCGTGAAGCTCGTGAGGTTGTTAACGCCGATGGTTTTGCCGATCAAATCGCGCGCCGTGTGAATCGGCCCGTTCTTCTCGACCATCATCTGTCCCGACGGTGATTCGGCGGAGTACACGGGTCCCGGCGCAAAAAATGTGTACGGAATGCCCTTCTCTCTCGCGCCCGCGATTTGGCTGATGCTCCCGAGTCCGACATCGAGCGAACCGCCGGTTATGGCTTCGGCGATCGCGCCGGAATTTGCGAGACCGGTGATCTGAAGGTCGATCCCGGCATCGCGGAAGATCCCCGCGGCTACGCCGTAATAGGGTTCCCCATATCCGTCGAGCGGAACGGAACCGCAGCGAACCGTGACCAGTTCCTGTGCGCGCGCTTGCGCCGGGGCGGCGAGAGCGGTCGCAGCGGCTGCACTTATAGTAAGAAACGATCGACGTTGCATGTCGCTAGCCTCCCTTCTCACCGGAGGCAAACCCTGCGGGTCGACCACCCGGATAACTCGCCGGAACGAAGCGTTCGTTCGCCGCGTCCCAGCGTGCAATGATGCTACTCTGGAGCGCACCGCTTTGCTGCCCGAAGCGAAAATCGTAGACGACGTTCGTGCCGGGAAAACTGTAGAGGTGCGTGATGTAGTCGTGCACTTGCCGCGCGGTCGGATGTTCCGGCACATGGCGTAGCGCGTCGACGAGCACAAGCGTGATGTCCCACGTAGCCGCATAGGCACCGTTCGTCGGCAACCCCGCTGCACTCAAAGCGTTCCGCATGATCGCTTGCTGCTTGAGGACGGCCGGCGGCATGTGAGCGCCAACGACCCACGACGCACCTCCGACAAAATCGAGTTCACGCGGCAGCACATCCGCAATTTGATGCATTTGATCCGCCGTCTCGTTGACGCTGTTCGTCAAAAGCGGTACGTTGACGCCGGCGTCGCGCAAGGCTTTGAGCGTTGCCGCAAAGGGCGCGCCGACGCTCCAGGTCACGATCGCATCGGGGTTTGCCGCTTTGATCTGCGATGCCTGAGCCGTCAGCGTGATGTCCGCGGGCGAGAAACGCATGTGCAGGACTTGCTGCAGCGATGCGAACTCCTTCAGGCCAAACGCCTGCTCGAACCCGGCGTCTGCCGCCTGACTGCTCGCATCCGTCGCGTTGAGCACCGCGATGCGTTTGAAGCCACGACCTTTCAGAAACCGTAGTCCGGTGATCGCGAGATCGAGCGCCGAGCCTTGCTGCATGAACATGTAGCCGCCGGGCGGCGGGCTCACGAACGGCGAGACGCAGTACGCGACGGGCCCGCTTTGGGAGATCAGCGGAATGACCGCATCGCACGTCGCGGTGAGCATCGGCCCGATGAATGCCGGGCGCTTCTGCGCGATCAGTCCATTGACGAGCTGCACGGCCACCTGTGGGCTCGACTGGTCGTCGAGCACCGTGATCTCGAGCGGACGCCCGTGGATTCCGCCGGTGGAGTTGATGTACGACTCCATGGCAACCATCGATTTCCCGGCGGCCTGCCCGACGAATGCACCGGGACCGCTCTCCGAAAGAATTGCCGTCACTGCGTACGGAGCCCGTTGCTGCGCTCCGACGGGAGCATCGACGACGACGCCCGCCAGCAACAAAGCCGCCGCGGCATTCCGAACGATCCGAAGCAAAGCCCCACCTCTCATTTCAGGCGTCCTTCGCCGGATCCCATTCCAGCATGCTCAGATCGGGGGCTCCGTGGCCGCCACCGTTGCGAAAATCGTACATGCCAGGGACGTTCTTCAATGAATTGTGGCTTCCCCAGGATACGCAGGGCCCAGGAGTTGATCGGTCCCGCAGCGCTAAAACCAACCGAATGCGAATCGTCGCGCTCGAAGAGCACGTCTTCCTCAATTCCTTTGCCGACGAGTTGGACCGCGTGCGCGACCGCGGGCGCACCGGCACCTTCCCGACCGGCTTGAAGCGGGATCTGCTCGGCGACGTGGGTCAGTCGCGCCTCGACTCCATGGATGAGGCCGGGATCACGGTTCAGGTGCTGTCGGTCCCGGGCTCCGGAGCGGCGTTGTACGCGCAGCGCGAGGGCGGGATCGACTACGCGCGCCGCTACAACGACGCGATCGCCGAGCACGTGCGGCGTCATCCCGACCGCTTCCGCGCCTTCGCGCACCTGCCGTTGCTGACTCCCGACGCCGCCGCGACCGAACTCGAGCGCGCGGTCCGGGACCTCGGCTGCTGCGGAACGATGATCAGCGGGATGAACGATGAGAAGTTCCTCGACGACGCCGCCTTCGATCCGGTCCTCGCCGCCGCCGAAGCGCTCGACGTCCCGATCTACATCCATCCGGCGCTCCCCCCGGCCGACGTCCGTGCGCGCTACTACGACGGATTTGCACCGCCGCTCGCGCACGCGTTCGCAACCTCGGGCTGGGGCTGGCATGCGGAGACCGCAGTGCACGTCGTGCGTCTCGTCCTCTCCGGAGCGCTCGATCGTCATCCGCGGCTCAAGATCATCGTCGGCCACATGGGCGAAGGGCTGACGACGATGCTCGCCCGCTTCGATGCATGGTTGACGCCGCGAGCGCCGCACCTGAGCCGTTCGGTCTCGCAGACGATCCTCGATCAGGTCACGATCACAACGAGCGGCTTCTTCTCGTTGCCGCCGTTCATGGCGGCGCTGCTCGCGTTCGGGGTCGACCGCATCCTGTTCTCGGTCGACTACCCGTTCGAAAGCAATCGCCAGGCCCGCGACTTTCTCGATGCGCTGCCGATCGCGCCGAGCGATCTCGAGAAGATCGCGCACGGCAACGCAGACCGGCTTTTGCGACTGACTTCCTTGGAAAGGCGCTAAGCATGACGCATACTGCAACGCGCGCGGCCGGAGCGTTGAGCATATCTCCCGTTTCCGCCAGCGATCTCATCTACCAGCCGTCGTAAAAACAGCGGCCAAGTTTCAGCAACAGATCGACTGGACATCGTTCGATCCGAGCCCGGCGGCGTAAGAAATTCGAGACCGAATGCTTAGATGGCTACGATCTCCATTAGATCGGTGAGGCCTCTGAAATCGGCAGCGTTTCGCGTAAATAGGGGAAGCCCACGCGAGAGTGCCGCGGCCGCAATGAGGAGATCGACTGCGCGACCACCTCGTGGCTTTTGCATGGCCGCCAGCGCAACAGCGTAGATTCGGCCGTACGCCCGAGCAGCGGCAACGTCAAACGGAATCGCTTCGAACGTCGTTTCTACCCATTGCAATCGCTCGAGGCGACGGGCTCGCTCCGATGCGTCGGTCGTGGAAAGCGGGCCGGAAGTCAGTTCCGCGACCGTCAACGCCGTAATCGACGCTTCCGCCGGCAACTCGGCTGGCTGAATCGACGCGAGGTCGATGATCACCGAGGTATCGAGCACGCCGCGCTGATGCCTAGGCACGCGGCGTCGGGTCCTGATCGATGAATGCGTCGATGTCCGCCCGGAAACGTTTGGCGTCAATTGGGGGCAAGTGCGCGAACGATTCGATCAGCTCGGACATCGGGACAAACGTCCGCCGGCGCACGGGAATCAGGCGGCCAACCGGGACCCCATTGCGCGTGATGACAAAAGAGTCACCGCTATCGAGTGCGCGGATGATTTCCGCGTTGTCGTTTCGCAGCTGCCGCTGGGTGATCGTCCGTTCCACCACAGTATTGTAGCACAAATGCTACAACGGGAAGATGGACGAGCTTCCTGCAGGACGGAGCTTGGTTGCTTTGTCGCGAAGGGCGGGCGGCATGGAGCTGCTCTCGGGTGTGAGCGATGCTGCCTTAGTTCCGCGGCTTTTGGCCTACTATCGCCAAGCTCACATAAGCCGCCTGACGATTTCAAGAAGGTCGGCTTGATTGAAGCCCGACTTCAGGACGTAGGCGTTTGCGCCGATCCGGATGCCGCGTTCTTTGTCCTCGCGATCTTCCAAGGCAGTGACCAGTACCACCGGGAGCTCCGACAATTTGTGATGAGCGCGGATGCGGGTCGTAAGCTCGAAGCCGTCCATGCGGGGCATGTCGACGTCAGAAACGACCATATCGATCTCCGTCGATTGTAGGATGTTCCACGCTTCGATCCCGTCGGGGGCGACGCGCACGACGTAACCCGCCGCTTCGAACAGGTTTCGCTCCATCGTGCGGGTCGTGATCGAATCGTCGACAACGAGAATGTTGCGGGGCCGCGGGGTCGTGGTGACCGCCGCGGTGGTCTCCGTTCCGCCCGGCTGCGCTCGGATCGACTGAAGGACGTCCAGTGGTCGCAGAAGCAGCGCGAGACGTCCTGTGCCGAGTAGACCCGCACCGAGCACGTAGCTCAAGCGCCGAAGGGGCGGCCGTACGTCCTTGATCACTACGTCTTCTACGCCTACAACTTCGTCGACGAGCACGACACCTTGACGGTCCTCACTCCGCACAAGGATGCACGGCAGGAAACGACGGTTCATATCGCTCGGCAGCGAGCGCGGGACTTCGAGGATCGCCGCCAGGCTGCCGAACGGCAGCGCCTGGCCACCATCCCGGAGGAGACCGCTGTGCAGCGCTTGGACCGCGTCCTCGCGCGACACGGCAAACACGCGGCCGACCGATTCGGCCGGTAGCAGAAAGCGCGTTCCGCCGGCACCGATGAGCAGCCCACGGTAGGTCGCGATGCTCGTCGGGAACTCGAGCCGAATCGTCGTTCCTGACCCAGCCGTCGTGCGGGTCGAAACCCGGCCTTCAACGCGCTCGATCCGCTCTTGCACGATTGCCAGACCACGGCCTTGGCCCGAAATCGTGGTGATCACGGGGCTTGTGCTGATGCCCGAACTGAAAGCAAGTCCTGCAACGTCGGTATCGCTGAGCTCCGCAATGCGTTCGGCCGAAGCCAGACGCGAGCGCACCGCAGCATCGCGGAGAGCGTCGAGTGCAAAGCCCTTCCCGTCGTCCGCGATCTCGACGCTGATGCGGCCACCGTCGACTGGCGCGATCGTCACCGTGACCCGACCGCGACGCGGCTTGCCGCCGGCAACCCGAACGTCGGGTGCTTCGATGCCATGGTCGATCGCGTTTCGAACGAGATGGATCAGCGGGTCCTTGACCAGTTCGAGGACTTTGCGGTCGACCTCGAGGTGACTGCCGATCGCCTCCCAATCGATTTCCTTTTCCGTCTCGCGGCTGAGGTCACGCACCATTAGCGGGAATCCTTCGAGGATACTCGCGGCCGGCATCATGCGGACACGACGCATCTCTTCATAGAGATCGTCTACGGTTGTTCGCAGGACTTTGCTTTCGGCGTGCATCGAGGCGACGAGCGCGCGCACGTGAGCCTCGAGTAGGCGCAACTCTTCGGAGGCCGTGCTTACGGCGCGGATGGCCGCGAGTTCCTTTACGATATCGCCTGCACGCCGCACGTTTTCCGCCGCGGCGAGTTTGGGGCTGAGCAAGTCCTCCGTCAGGTTCACCAAGCGGTCGAGCCGATCGACCTCGACGCGAATCGTTTCGGATGCCGCACCTGCTGCGTTGACCGGTGCCGCGCCGGATACGACGACTTCTTCCACGACTCGCGGGGCGACTACGGCACGCACGGCATCCGGGGACTCAACACCAAATCGCCCGAGCTCGCTGCTCGAAACCGATCCGGCGACGAAGCCTGCGAGGGCGTCGCTGATCTCCTCCAGCAGGCGCAATTCTTCGCCGCCGAACCCGTTCCCGCGTTGGATCAGCGCTTGCAAAACCGTCTCGCAGCGATGACACGCGCGCTCGAATTCCGCTTGACCGACCGATCGAGCTGCCCCCTTGAGGGTGTGAAGGGAACGAAACAACCCCTCGAGCCGCTGCGGTGCCAGCTCGGGCGCCGCATCGTTTGCGGCAGCAGCGAGCTCCGTTCGGACCACACGCAGATGCTCGTCCGCCTCGACACGGAAGGTTGCGAGCAAGCGCGCTTGCAGCGCTCCGCTCCGATCAGACACCGACCGCTCTCACGGTATCGCCCTTTCCAGTCGCGCTGCCAATCGTTGCGTTCAGTTTCTGCGCCAATTTATTTAGGTCGGCAGCGGCGCGTTCGACCTGCTGGGTCGCTGCGACGGCCTGCGACGACGCCTGCTCGATGTTCTGCATCGCGAGCCCGATCTGGTCCATTCCCGCTCGCTGCTGTTCGGACGATGCATTGATTTGCTGCGCCGCCTCCGAGGCCTCTGCGATGCTCGCGACGAGCACCTCCATTGCCTCGCCGGACCGTTGCGCGACGAGGGTGCCGGCCTCGGCCGTCTTCACGCCTTGCTCCGCTGCCATAACCGCATTTTGGGCGGACTTCTGAATGTCGGTGACGATCCGCCCGACCTGCACGGTCGCGTCCTTGCTGCGTGCACCGAGCTCCTTCACCTCAGCGGCAACGACGGCAAAGCCCTTGCTG
>JBEKXE010000010.1:0-48396 GCA_049512335.1 Candidatus Lustribacter sp. | reverse complement strand
CACGGTGCCGTTCGCCGGTGCCGCGAGCACGTTCGCGGGCGTGCCGGCTTGCGCGATTTCGCCGGCGGCGATGACGATGACGCGGTCGGCGAGGCGCAGCGCTTCGTCGACGTCGTGGGTGACGAACACGATCGTCGTTCCGAGGTCGCGGTGGATGCGGCGGATCGCGTCCTGCAGCGACGCGCGCACGATCGCGTCGACCGCACCGAACGGTTCGTCCATCAGCAGCACGGGCGGTTCGGCCGCCAACGCGCGCGCCACGCCGGCGCGCTGCTGCTCCCCGCCCGAGAGCTGACGCGGATAGCGGTCGCGATAGGTGGCGGGTTCGAGCCGCACCAACGCCAAGAGGTCGTCGACGCGCTTTGCGATGCGGGCGCGATCCCACCCCAAGAGCGCCGGCACGACGCCGACGTTGGCCCCGATCGTCAGGTGCGGAAAGAGGCCGACGGCTTGGATCACGTAGCCGATGCCGCGCCGCAGCACGACCGGATCGAGCGTGCGCACGTCGACGCCGTCGATGAAGATCGCGCCGGCCGTCGGCTCGATCAGCCGGTTGATCGTGCGCAGCAGCGTGCTCTTTCCCGAACCCGACGGCCCGAGAAACACCGCGAACTCGCCCGCCGCGACGTCCAGATCGACATTCTGCACGGCGACCGCGCCGCCGGCGTAGGTGACGCCCACGCCGCGCAGCTCGATGCGCGCCCCCCTAGCGGCTGACGAGGCCATGCGTTTTGATGAAATCACGCGCGACGTCGGCCGGTTCGCGTTTCTGTGGTCCGTCGATCTGGTTGTTGAGGGTGCGCATCGTCGCGTCGGTCAGCAGCGGCGCGGCGCGGTTGAGGATCTCCGCCAGTTCCGGGCGCGCTTTGAGCGCGTCCAGCCGCACGACCGGCGCGACTTGGTAGGCCGGAAAGAGATGCTTGTCGTCCTGCATCACGACGAGATCGTCGGCGACGATCGCGCCGTCGGTCCCGAACGCGACGACGATGTCGACGTCGCCGTCGAGCAGCGCCTGGTACTTCAGGCCGAAATCGACCAGCCGGATCTGCTTGAAATCGAAGCCGCCGTACGCCCGCTGCAATCCCGGCAGCCCGTCGCTGCGCTTGACGAATTCGGGCACCGCGCCGAGCCGTAACTGCGGCGCTTTGGCCGCGACGTCGCTCAGCGTGCGCAGGCCGTAGCGCGCGGCGA
This sequence comes from Candidatus Lustribacter sp., assembly GCA_049512335.1. Classification (GTDB taxonomy): domain Bacteria; phylum Vulcanimicrobiota; class Vulcanimicrobiia; order Vulcanimicrobiales; family Vulcanimicrobiaceae; genus Lustribacter. The sequence goes on along the minus strand of JBEKXE010000010.1, from coordinate 47,205 downwards.
GCGCGCGTGTGGTCGCCAGCGCTTGCGTGTTGTTCATCGGCGCGGGGTCGAGCCACGTGCACGCGTAGAGCCGTTCGTACGAGTTCTTGATGAACTCGAACTGCGCCACCGCGTCGCCGCGCGGTTGCGCTTTGAGCACGACCAGCAACGCGGTGCCGGTGTATTCCGGATAGAGGTCGATCTCGCCGCGGCGCAGCGCGGCCATCGCGATGTCGGTGCCGCCGAGATCGAGCCGCCGCCGCACGGGGTGGCCGTTGCCCTCGATCAACTGCGCGTAGAGCTCGCCCAGCAGCAACGCCTCGGTGAAATTTTTCGACCCGACGGCGACCGCGTCGCGGTGCGTGCTGCAGGCCGGCAGTGTGAGGCCGGCGGCGAGCAGTCCGAGGGCACGGGCACGGGTCGACACTAGGCGAATCCTTTCGGGTGAATGCGCCGTCCGACGCGGCCGAGCGCGGCGTCGACGGCCAGGGCCAAGAGCGCGACCGAGCACGCCCCGAGAAAGAGTTCCCCGACGTCGTCGGTGGCCAGACCGTCGACGATGAAATCGCCCAGGCCGCCGCCGCCGATGAACGACGCCAGCGTCGCGCTCGCGACCAGCTCGACCGATGCGGTGCGAAAGCCGGCGAAGACGAGCGGCATCGCCAGGGGCCATTCGACCCGGCGCCGGATCTGGCGCGCGGTCATCCCCATCCCGCGGGCCGCGTCGAGCGCGGCCGGCGAGGCCGCGCGCAGCCCGAGCTCCGTGTTGATCACGATCGGGGGTAGTCCCAGCGCTACCAGCGCCAGGAGTGCCGGCCGGAAACCCAAGCCGAGATACGGTAACGTTAAGGTAAGCACGGCTATACTCGGAACCACGCGCAGCGCGCCGGCGCCGAAGAGGGTCAGCGCGCGTGCTGCCGGCCGCCCGGCCGCAAAGCCGGCGACCGGCACGCCGATGGCGACCGCCACGGCGAGTGCCGAGAGCGAGAGACCGATATGCGTGCCCAGATGAGCGAAGAAGGTCGGGATCATCCGCCGAACTCAGGCACGATGATCACCGATTCGGAGGCCGCCGAACAGGTCCGCCCCGAAGCCGCTCCGCCCTCGCTCGACGACCCCGCGCTCTACATCAATCGCGAGCTGTCGTGGCTGGCCTTCAACGACCGGGTCCTCGAAGAAGCGCTCGACGAGCGTAACCCGCTCCTGGAGCGGCTCAAGTTCATCGCGATCTACGGCACCAACCTGGACGAGTTTTTCATGATCCGGGTCGCCGGCCTCAAGCAGTTGATCGAGGCCGAGGTCCACACGCGGTCCGAAGACGGGTTGCTGCCCGAGGAGCAGCTCGCGGCGGTGGCCGAGCGGCTGCATCCCTCGCTGGCCGTGATGACGAGCTGCCTCGCCGACGAGCTGCTGCCCGCGCTGGCCCGCCACGGCATCCGGATCCTCGACTACGAGCGCCTCGACCAAGCCACGCGCACGTCGATGGAGCAGTATTTCCACGAGCGCGTGTTCCCGGTGCTCACGCCGCTCGCGATCGACGCCGGCCACCCGTTCCCGTACATCTCGACGCTCTCGCTCTCGCTCGCGGTCGAGCTGCGCGAACGGCGTAACGGCGGCGACGTCGACTACGTCGCGCGCGTGAAGGTGCCGCCGAGCCTGCCGCGCTTCGTGCCGGTCGACGCGCCGCCGGGCCAGCGCTGGTTCGTGCTGGTCGAAGACCTGATCGCGCACAACCTGCAGTCGCTCTTCCCCGGGATGACGATCGTCGGTTCGTACGCCTTCCGCGTGACGCGCGATGCCGACCTCGATCTGCAGGAAGACGAAGCCGACGATCTGCTGCGCGCGATCGAATCGGAGCTGCGCAAGCGCCGGTTCGGCGAGCCGGTCCGGCTCGAGTGCGAGAGCGGGATGCCGGCGGGGTTGCGCACGATGCTGCGCGACGCGCTGGCATTGACCGACTTGGACGTCTACGACATCGACGGGATGATGGCGACGTCGGCGCTGTGGACGCTGGTCGGTATCGACGAGCCGGCGCTGCACGATCCGCCGTTCACGCCCTCGATTCCGCGCCGGTTGCGCGGCGCGACCGATCTCTTCGCGGTGATCCGCGAAGGCGATCTGATGCTGCACCATCCGTATCAGTCGTTCGACCCGGTCGTGCAGTTCGTGCGCCAGGCCGCCGCCGATCCCGACGTGCTCGCGATCAAGCAAACGCTGTACCGCACGTCGGGGAACTCGCCGGTCGTCGGCGCGCTGATCGACGCCGCCGAAGCCGGCAAACAGGTCGCGACGCTGATCGAGCTCAAGGCGCGTTTCGACGAAGAGAACAACATCTTGTGGGCGCGCAACCTGGAACGCGTCGGCGCGCACGTCGTCTACGGTCTGGCCGGGCTGAAGACGCACGCCAAGGTCACGCTGGTCGTGCGCAACGAGCCCGAAGGCATCCGGCGCTACATGCACTTCGGCACCGGCAACTACAACGACAAGACCGCCAAGCTGTACACCGACCTGAGCTTGTTCACATGCCGGCCCGACCTCGGCTCGGACGTGACGCAGCTGTTCAATTCGCTGACCGGTTTCTCCAAAGCCGAGAGCTACGAGCGGCTGCTGGTCGCGCCCACCGGCCTGCGGACCGGGTTCATGAACCTGATCGAACGCGAGACCGAGCACGCGCGCGCGGGCCGGCCGTGCGGCATCACCGCCAAGCTCAACGCGGTGAACGACCAGAAGATCGCCGCGGCGCTCTACCGCGCCTCGCAAGCCGGCGTTCCGATCGAGTTGATCGTGCGCGGCATGTGCGTGCTGCGCCCGGGCGTGCCCGGCGTCAGCGAGACGATCCGCGTGACCAGCATCGTGAGCAGTTTCCTCGAACACTCGCGCATCTTCGTGTTCACCAACGCCGGCGAGCGCGAGGTCTACATGGGTAGCGCGGACTGGATGGGCCGCAACCTCGACCGTCGCGTCGAAACGGTCGTCCCGGTGCTCGACCCGGTGCTGCAAGACGTGCTGTGCGACGACATCCTCGACGTCTACGTGCGCGACAACGTCAAAGCCCGGGTCCTGCACGCCGACGGAACCTACGAGCTGCGCGTACCGCGCGGCGGCGAGCCGCGCATCGATACGCAGCAGATCTTCCTCAGCCGCTATCGCGCAGTCTAGGACTCGCTTCAAGCGAGTCCATTCGTTCGGCCCCGAATTGGTTATCGCTACGGAGTATTGTGCTGGGGCCGAGCCGATTTCGCTAGCGCGAGAATCGCGTCCCAGTACTGCTGCTCGACGGGCTGCACGCTCAGGCGGCCGCGGCGCAGGAGGGTCATCCCTTCGAGTTCGGGGCGGGCCTTCAACTCGTCGAGGGTGAGGATCCGCGGAAATTTCTCGACGAAGCCGACGTCGACCATCTTCCACTTGGGCCGCTCCGGGTTCGAGGTCGGATCGTAGTACTCGCTCTTGGGATCGAATTGGGTGAAGTCGGGATAGGCCGCGCGCAGCACCTCGCAGATGCCCACGATGCCGGCCGGCTTGGTGCTCGAGTGGTAGAAAAATCCTCGATCTCCGACGTGCATTGAAACCATGTTGTTGCGGGCTTGAAAATTGCGGACGCCCGACCATTCGGTCCGGCCCTCGCGCTCGAGCCGGTCGATCCCGTAGGCATCGGGTTCGCTCTTGAAAAGCCAGTGCTGCATGGGTTCGCTCCTTCGCCGCCGCGCGAGCGTGCGGCCCGCCGTGCATTAAGGTTATTTTAACTCGACGTGCGGTGGGACGAGTTCACCGCCCGCTTCTTAACAAAGCTTGAGAAACCGAGGCAGGCGGTTTCAGGCAAATTTAATAAGTTCGCCGACGGCAACTCGTCTGTTCGAGAAAACCGTGGCTGGCCCTAACAGTTAGCCAGGTTTTGCTACTTCACGATACAGGAGCATCAACGTGCGCACATTCATTCGTGCGGCGCTGGCCTCGGTGATCGCACTGGCCTTTTTCGTTGGACCCGTTAGCGCGGCGACGACACAGGCCATTCAGGTCGCTCAGGCCGGCCAAACGGGGACCGTCACCGGTCAAGTGACCGGCGATAACGGTCAGGGCATCTCCGGCGCCAACGTTTTATTCGATGGCCCGGGTACACACCAGTCGGTGCAGACCGACGATTCCGGTAATTTCTCCGTCTCGGTACCGGCCGGGCTCTACACGATTACGGTCAACAAGGCCGGTTTCCAAACCGGCACGACCGAAGTCGCGGTAGCTGCGAGCAGCTCGGTCAGCGTCAACGTCGCGTTGACTGCGGCCTCGCTGAACAACCTCGGCGTCATCGGCCGCACCTCCTCGGTCGGCAGCGGCAACGCGGCGAAGTTCAACATCTCGTCGACGCCGAGCCTATCGCTCAACCAACAGCAAATCTTGGAGCGCGACACGCCGGATCTCACGCAGATCGTGAACGAGGTTCCGGGCATCACGATTCCGCACGCGTCCTCGAACCCCAACCAAAGCTTCGTCATCCGGGGCTTGCGGTACGAGAGCACGACGGAAATCGACGGTCACCCCGTGGCGTCAGGAACCGGCGGTACGTTCCTCACGAACTACACGTCGTCGGCGATCTTCAGCGACATCGACGTCACGAAGGGCACCGGCTTGAACGGTCCGACGGCGGGTGAATCCGGCGCCGGCATCGTCAACTTGCGCACGCCGGACTTCAGCACGAAGGATGGCGCGTTCATCCAGGGCGGTTTCGACCAGTATGGCGGCACGCAGTACGACGCGCTGGCCAACGTCAACTTCATGAACAACAAGATCCAGTTCGTCTTCGGCCGCACGTTCAGCGGTTACCGCGGGCCGACGTTCGACCAGACCGAGCCCGATGAGTCGGGCGCCACGATCCCGTTCTACGGCTACGGCCTAGCGCCGACGTTCAGCAACGCCGTGATCCCGTACATCGCGGACTTCAGCGACAGCTACAACCTCAACGCCGAGCTCGCGAAGATGCGGGTCAACTTCTCGGATTCGACCTCGCTCGCATTCGAGTTCCTCGGCCTGCAAGGCGGCTTCAACCCGCAGGGCGGCGCCTACGGCCAGTTTGTCGGCTACGGCAACGTCCCGCTCTGCCTCAACGGCAAGACGCCCGGCACGGCGGCGACCTGTACCGACCTCTCCACGTACAACTCGCCCGGCGCGGCTGCCGCGGGTCTCGTCGGACAGGCGGGCGTGCCGCTGTACGCGTTCTATCCGGGTTCGTTCATCGAGCAGAACCAGCCGAACTTCAACGCCGACTTCAAGACGACGCTCGGCAACGATACGATCCTCTTCCGTCCCTACACCGCGGCCATCAACCGCCTCATCGACGGTACGCAAGAGAACCGCGTGCCGGGTGACGACGGCGCCTGGTACCAGGTGACCAACGTCGCCAATTGCCAAGCTGCGTACACCTCGCCGACGGCGGCCAACGGCGGCGCGCAAGGTCCGTGTTTTGCGGCCGGCGTGAATCCGGTCGCGGCCTACATCGGCAGCAGCACCTCGCCGGTCGTGTTCGCGACCACGTCGACGGCGCCGACCTGTACGGTTGCGGCCCCGTGCTACACGACGCCGACCGCGATCAACAACGCGGGTCAGTACGGCTATGGTTCGCCGTACACCACGCTCGAGATCGACCATTTGGCCGGCTACACATTCAGTTACATCCATCCGGTCGGAGCCAATACATACAACATCAGTTTCGACCACAACTACGACGACGCCACCGACTACATCAACGACGCCTCGCCGCTCGCGGCCGGCTGTACGTTCGTGCTCGGTTCGGGTCTGGCGAATGCCGGCGTCGGCGCGCAGCCGACGTGTCCGCTGCCGCAGCTGCGTCCGTCGCCGCTGTCGGTGCCGGAAACGTTCTCGTCGGTGAGCGAGCTCTCGGCCACGGCCCAGCTCCAGCTCACGCCCAAGTTCGAGTTCGACTTCGGCGGCTATTTCACGTACTACGACATCCTGGGCCAGCAAGAGAACCCGGCCATCTACAACAACTACCTGACTACTCTCGGGTACGGCGCGGCGGGCCGTTCCGGCGCGATCCCGGTCGTGCTGAGCGGTACCAGCCTGTCCAACGCGCACTTCGATCCGCACTTCGGCCTCCTGTTCCGGCCGACGCGCGATTGGGTGATTCGCGCCACCGCCGGCTCGTCGCAGACGATCCCCTACGCCTCGTTGGTGTCGGGCTTCGTCACGTACAGCCAAGGTGCGACGAGCACCACGGTTTCCCAGCCGAACTTCAACCTGTTACCGGAGACGCTGGTGAACATGGACCTCGGTTCGGACTGGCGGACGCCGGACGGCACGGTGCTCTCGGGCGACATCTACAACATCGTCATCCACAACCCGTGGATCTCGACCAAGTCGGTCGTGTGCTTGTGCGCACTGCCCGGCCTGGAACCGACGGGTGAAACCTTCAGCTCCCAGACCCTCAACGGCGCCCAGCAGTACGCTCAAGGTGTCGAGTTCTCGATCACCAACGAGCCGAAAGTCGGCTTCGGGTACCGCGTGAACACCTCGTTCGAGCGGAACTACTACCTCGACACGCCGGCCGTCGATTTCGGCGGTTCGCCGCAGGTGTTCTTCAACGGCAACCAGTTCGTGAGCACCGGTTCCGGCGCGACGTCGGTTCCGTACTCGAAGGGCTATGCTGAACTCCAGTACGCCCTGGCGAACAACGGGTTGTTCCGCATCGGTGCGGATTACGAAGGCCCGAACAACTCCTACAACGCTCCGGCGTTCTGGATCTTCGACGCCGGCGCGAAAATCAACACCGGCCTCGACAACATCATGCTCGGCGCGAGCGTCGAGAACCTGACCAGCGTGAACTTCAACGCTCTGCTGGCCCGTGGTCTCGAGTATCAAGGCCTCGCACCCGAAGCGGCGACGCCGACGGTGGGCGGATACACCTACACCAACGCCACGTTCTCGACGGCACTCGTGCCCCCGCCGCCGTTTACGATCCGGGTCACGCTCTCGAAGCAATTCTAAACCTTCGGTAGCATGAAGAAGCCCGCCGTCATCGCGACGGCGGGCTTTTTTCGTTGGGTGGCTGTCCCTCGACTGCGCGCCAACGGCGCTCGCTCGGGATGACAGCTAATGAAGTTGAATGGTGGGTTTGACGTTGGTGCCGCTGAAGGCTTCTTCGAGGACGGTTTGCAGCTCGCCGTTCTGGGCCATCGGTGCGAGGATGTCGGTGTCGCCGAAGAACTGGCCTTTGATGAAGACCTTCGGCAGCGTCGGCCAGTCGGTCATCTCGGCAAGTACCGCCCGCTTGGGCATGTTCTCGAGCACGTTGACGACTTCGAACGGGTAGCCGAAGTGGTTGAAGAACTGAATCGTCTCCAGCGTGAAGCCGCATTGGGGCGCGTCTTTGGTGCCTTTGCCGTAGACGAGGATGGTGTGGTCGGCGATTTCACGTTCGATCTCGCTGCGGATCGGGTCGGACATTTAGCTCTCCAGAAGTTCGGTGCGGATGGCCAAGGCGTGGATGCGGCCGTCGTCGCGGGCCGGCTTGAGCGTCTTCTCGACCAGGCGGTGCCGGTCCAGGAGCGACTTCCCCGCAAAGGCGTTCGACCGTATCAACACGTCGAAGTGGTCCATGGTGCCGGTCCGGTCCCAGATTTGGACCTGAGCGTCGGGCAGGGCCGCGCGGATCATCGCGACCATCGTCGCTTCGTCGATCATCGCTTCAGGGCTTCAGCGTCCGGGCGTCGCGGCTCGCGTCGACCAGGCTCTTCAGCTCGCGCAGCGTCTCGGGCAGCATCGGGGCGATCGTCCGGAACGAGCGCGCGACGCCGGCGGCCACGATCACGCCCGCGACGCCCATCAGAATTGCCGGCAGCCCCATGGCGCGGACGCGGCCGACTCGCACGCGCGAGGCGCGCAAGACGCGCGCGGCATCGAATTCCATAGCGGCGGGTGCGTCGGCCCGGCCTGCGAATCCTCGCGCATGGCGAAAACCGCGCCCTTCAGTTGGGACGTTCCGGCGGAATTCAATTTTGCGCGCGACGTTCTCGACAAGCTGGCCGCGAGCGGCCGGCGCGGTCTCCTGTTCGTGGACGCAGCGGGCAAGCGGTCGGAATACACGTTCGCTCAGCTCGCCGACCTATCGGGGCGCTGGGCCGCGGTGCTGCGTGACCTCGGTGTCGGGCACGGCGATCACGTGATCGTCGTCCTGCCGAAGTCGCCGCAGTGGCTGTTCGCGATGACGGCGCTGCTGCGGTTGGGGGCCGTGGCGATTCCGTGCGCGGAGCAGTTGCGCGCCAAAGACCTGCTCTTCCGTGCCGTCCACGGCGACGTGACGGCGGTGATCGCGTCCACGGCCACCGCCGGCGAGGTCGACGCGATGCGGGCCGACGCGCCGAACGTCACGCGCTTCGCGCTCGTCGGCGGGGAACGGGCGGGCTGGACGGCGATGCATCCGCTCGTCGCGCGGGCGCAGCCGTTCGCCGGTCATCCGACCACCGCCGGCGACGACGCCTACATCGTGTACACGAGCGGCACGACGAAGGATCCCAAAGGCGTCGTGCACCGCGTGGCCTACACGTACGCGACGCGCATGCAAGCCGCGGCCTGGTTCGATTGCGGTCCGGCGGACCTGGTCTGGTGCACGGCCGGCACCGGCTGGGCGAAGTCGCTCTGGAACGTGCTGCTGGGTCCCTGGTCGTGCGGGTCGTGCATCGTGCTGCACGAGGGCGCGTTCGCCCCCGAAGAGCGCATGAACCTGATCCGCGATCTCGAGGTGACCGTGCTCTGCCAAGCGCCGACCGAGTACCGGCTCGAAGCGAAGCTCCCCGATCTCGGGACGCGCTGGTCGTTGCCGCACTTGCGGCACTGCGTGTCGGCCGGCGAGCCGCTCAATCCCGAAGTGCTCGCGCGCTGGCACGAGGCGTTCGGACTGACGATTTTCGACGGCTACGGCCAAACCGAGAACTCGCTGTTGGTCGCGAACCTGCGCGGCACGGACGTGCGGCCCGGATCGATGGGCAAGCCGACGCCCGGCCACGACGTTGCCATCGTCGACGCCGACGGCCGAATCTGCGAACCGGGCGTCGTCGGCGAGATCGCGTTGCGCGGCACGCCCCCGACGCTCTACGCTGGCTACTACAAGAACGCAGCCGAGACCGACGCGTCGCGGCGCGGCGCGTGGTACCTCACCGGCGATCGCGCGCAGCTCGACGACGACGGCTACTTCTGGTTCGTCGGACGTTCCGACGACGTGATCTCCTCCGGCGGATACCGCATCGGGCCGTTCGAGGTGGAGAGCGCGCTGCTCGAGCATCCGGCGGTGCTTGAGTCGGCGGTGGTCGGATCGCCCGACGCCGACCGCGGCAATCTCGTCAAGGCGTTCGTGGTGCTGCGTCCCGGCTACACTGGCGACGCGGCGCTCGTGCGCGAGTTACAAGAGCACTGCAAGCGGGTGACGGCGCCGTACAAGTATCCGCGCGAGATCGAGTTCATCGCCGAGCTGCCCAAAACGCGGTCGGGAAAGATCCGCCGGGTCGAGCTGCGCCAAGCGGAGTTGTTCAAGAAGGGCGCGAGCCACGCGAGCGGGTTCGTGTAAACGCATGCAGGCGATCGTGTTGCGCGAGGTCGGTGGTCCGCAGAAACTGCACCTCGAGGAGATCGAGACGCCGGTCGCGGGTCCCGGCGAGATGCTGATCAAGCTCCGCTACGCCGCGTTCAACCGGCGCGACGTCTTCATCACGCAAGGGTTGTATCCGGGGATCGTCTTCCCGGTCATCTCCGGCTCCGACGGTTGCGGCGTCGTGGCGGCGCACGGTCCCGGTGCGAACGGCCCGGCCGTCGGTACGACGGTGCTGATCAACCCGATGTTCGGCTGGGGAGACGATGCGCGCGTGTGGCGCAGCGACAGCACGCTCTTGGGCATGCCGCGCCACGGCACGTTTGCCGAGTACGTCACCGTGCCGGCCGAGAACGTGCATCTCAAACCGGAGCGGCTGAGCGACGAACAGGCGGCGGCGATTCCGCTCGGCGGCTTGACGGCCTACCGCGCCGTCTTCACCCGCGGTGGCTGCACGGCGGACGACGTCGTGCTGCTGCCCGGCATCGGCGGCGGCGTGCAAACGTTCGCGTTGTCGTTCGTGAAGTCGACCGGAGCGCGCGCGATCGTGACGTCGTCGAGCGACGCGAAGCTCGCGCGCGCCAAGGCCCTCGGCGCCGACGTCGCCATCAATTACAAGACCAGCGAAAACTGGTCCAAGGAGGTGCGCGCGCAGAGCGGCGGCGGGCCCACGCTGGTCATCGACTCGGTCGGCGGCGAAACGTTCGCCAAAGCGCTGGACATCGCGCGCTACGGTGCGCGCGTGGTGACCTACGGCGGCACGACCGGCGACGCGAAGATCCGCCCGTTCTCGGTGTTCTGGAAACAGCTCGACATCCTCGGCACCTCGATGGGCAGCCCGGCCGACTTCGCCGCGATGCTGCACCTCTTCGCCACAACGTCCCTCGAACCGGTGATCGACGAAGTCGTCGACCTCGCCGCCGTTCCGGCCGCCGCCCAGCGCATACTCGACGGCAAACAATTCGGCAAACTCGTCGTCCGCATCAGCTAACCTCCCCCTGTCATCCCGAGCGTTGTCGAGGGATGCGCCACAATCTTCACTACCGAGTGCGAGCGCGAAGGCGCGAGCAGTGAATTTGAAAAAGAAAAGAAGAAAATACCCACAGCTCGCGCCTTCGCGCTCGCTCGCAATCGCCGTGACTGTGGCGCGTTCCTCGACCAGCGCCCTTCGGCGCTGCTCGGAATGACAGTTAGGAGGGCGACACTATCGCGTGACTAGCGCGTATTCGACGAGGCGGGCGGGTTCGGTGCCGAAGCCGAGTTCGGCGCGTGCGACCGCGAGGTCGCGTTCGTGGAGGAGGCGGCGCAGGTCGGGGTCGAGCAGACGGTGCTGTTCCGGGGTGAGCGGGACGTCGAGCGGCGTTGCGGTGACGCGGCTCTCGCGCTCGAGCGCGATCAGGTAGGCCAGCACTTGGCGCGCGGCGGCCGGCCACAGGCCGCGGTCGACGTCGCGATAGATCGACTCCACCAACGTCGGAATCGTCGCCGGGCCGGCGGCGAGGATGGCCAGGATCTCGGCTTCGCGGCGTTCGCGATGGGCGATGTACTCGTCGATCTTCGCGCGAGCGTCGCGCACTTCGGGACCGTGCCCGCCGTAGATCGCCGAGGCGTCGCCGTAGTCGTCGCGCAAGCGGTGCAACGTGCGCTGATAGAGGCGCATGTCGCCGTTCGGCGGAGCGATCGAGACCGTGCCGGTTCCGAGGATCACGTCGCCGGTGAAGAGCGCGCGCTCGCCTTCGAGAACGAAGACGAGATGATCGGGCGCGTGGCCCGGGCTCTCGAGCGCAACGATCGTCGCACCGCCGGCGCTGACGCGATCGCCTTCGGCGAGGGTGCGATCGTGCGGAAAACGCGCCGCCGGATGCGCGTACACCGGGGCGCCGGTTGCGCGCGCGAGCGGCGCGGCGGCGGGGTAATGGTCGGGGTGTCCGTGCGTGACGAGGATCGCTTCGTAGCGCGCGCCGCGTTCGCGCGCGGCCTCGACGAACGCGTCGACGTGCGTCTGGATGTCGGGACCCGGATCGATCGCGATCCACGCCCCATCGCCGCCGTCGACGACGTAGCCGTTGGTGCCGTCCAGCGTCATCGCCGACTTGTTCGGTGCGCGCAGCCGCGACACGCGCGGGCTGAGCGCTACCACGTATTTTCGAACTGTGGCGGCAACACGAACGTAGGTCCCGGGCGCACCTCGGGGGTGATCGGTATCGTCTTCTTCGTTTCGGTGAACGCTAGCAGGTCGTACACGTTCGCGAAGCTGCCGATGCGCTCGAGATGCTTGATCGTCGGAAAGATCATCTGAACCTCTTCGCGTTCGACCTCGCCGAGGATGTCCGCCGGACGCACCCAGCGCCCCTGGAACGTTTCCAACTCGTCGGCCTCGGCAATTTGATCTTTCGGCGCGCGCGCGACGAAGAAGCGCGCGTCGAAGCGCAGCGGGTTGACGGTCGGCGTGATCCAGCGCGAGAAGTAGCGCAGCGCTTGCGAGTCGAGGCGCACGCCGAGGTCGATCAGCGTGTCGCTGAACGAGCGCTCACCCTTGAGCATCCGCGTGCGGGCCGCGCGCAACGCCTCCTGCTCCACCGGCTCGACCGAGAACAGCAGGCCGCATTCTTCGTACGTCTCGCGGATCGCGGCGTAGGTGAACGCCGGTTCGGCGGGACGCCATTGGCCGGCCAAGCGCATCCGCGCCTGCGGCGAGTAGTCCGTCTTGTCGAGCGTGCCGCCCGGGAACACGTAGGCGTCGGGGAAGCCGGGCGATTTGGAGCTGCGCCGCAGCAGATACACTTCGATGCCGGCCTCCGTGTCGCGACAAACGATAACAGTCGAGGCATCACGGGGTGCGGGCACCCGGCGTCATTCTGCACAAATGGAATGGACCCCGGGTGCGGGGTCCATTCTTCAAGCCTTCGGGGGATTTTGCGGTTCCAAAGTTGGATCCGCCCTCCTTCTGCGGTCGACGAGTGGGGTGGCGTCGGACCGCACCAAAACAGCGAGCAAATCAGCCGTTTCGGTGCCTAGAACCCAGGTGGATCTTGCGACGTCAAGCCGCCCTCCTTGGGTCGAGTGAGTGGTGAATACCTCGAGGTTGACGTATCGTACACCCGCCCCCGGGCGGCCGCAATAGGTCAAAATCGCACCTAGGTCATCCACGGCTTATCCACCGACCGGACGCTTGTTGCGGAGGCCTCCGCGCCGTGCCCGCAAAGAAACCGCAGGTGAGGACCCGTCTCGCGGCGTTTCTCCGCTGGCTCGAGGCGGTGCTGATTTTCGGCGTTTCGTTCGCGCTGGCGGCATTCGTTGTCGCGCGGAAGCCGGAAGTCGAGCACTTGCTCGGCGGATTGGGAGCCAGCCGCTATCCGCTGGCGGTGCTGATCTTTGCCGTCGTCGCGTCGGCGCCGTTTTCGGTGACCGACGCCCTGGCGATCATGAACGGCGTGATCTTCGGGCCGCTGGTCGGCTCGATCGTAAATGCGGTCGGGATCGTGGTGGCGGCCGTCATCGGGTACGCCGTCGCGCTGCGCACCTCGCACCTGCTCGACATCGAGCGAACCGTGCAGCGGCTGCCTAGCTGGGTGCGTCATTTCAAGATCGGCTCGCCGATGTTCCTGATCGTCGTGCGCATCATCCCGGGCCTCGGCGGGACGCTCGCCACCCAGACCGCGGCGGCGCTGCGCGTGCCGATCTGGCGGCAGATCTACACGATGTCGGCCATCGCGATCCCGATCTGCACGGCGCTGGCCGTCGGCGGCGACGTGCTCTCGAACTACATCGACGATTTGGGGGACCGGGCGAGCGCCTACGCAGAACGGCACCACGTGCACTTTCCGCATCGCCACCGGCACCTTCCGACCCCCGCGCCCCACACGACGCCGTGAACGTCGACCTCGTCACCGATCCCACCGCGCTGGCAGCCCTCTGCGCGCGCATCGAGGCGGCGCCGCGTATCGGCCTGGACACCGAATTTCACACCGAAAAACATTTCACGCCCAAGCTGATGGTCGTGCAGGTCGCGTTCGACGACGCGGTGGCGATCGTCGATCCGCTGGCGCTCCCCGACCTGCGCCCGCTGGCCGAAGCGCTGACGCGCGCCACGGTCGTCGGGCACGCGCTTTCCAGCGATCTCCGCATTCTGGAGGACGCGTTCGGCGTGCTGCCGGGCGACGCGTACGACACGCAGCTCGCAGCCGCATTTTGCGGCTACGGCATGTCGATTTCGCTGCTCGACCTCGTGCGCGACGTGGCCGGCGTAACGCTGCTCAAATCGCAGACGGTCAGCGATTGGAGCACGCGGCCCTTCACGCCGCGCCAGCTCGACTATCTGGTCGACGACGTGCGCTACCTGTTCGCGGTCGCCGACCGGTTGAACGCGAAGCTGATCGTGCGCGGACGTGATGAGTGGGTGCGTGAGGAGATGCGCGCGCTGATCGATCCGCGAACCTACCGCACGGACAAGCGCCGGCTCTACCTGCGCGTCGCGGGGAACGCCCGCATGAACCGCCGCGAGCTCGGCATCCTCAACGAATTGGCGCTGTTGCGCGAGACCATCGCGCGCGAACGCAACATCCCGCTGAAGTACGTGCTGCCCGACGACGTGCTGGTCGGCCTGGTCGGTCTGCGGCCGCAAACCGTCGAGGAGCTGAGCCAGCTGCGGCGGCTCGACGCGGGCATGCGCAAGCACATCGGCACGCGCATCATCAGCGCCGTGGCCGCCGGCGAAGCGATTCCGGAAGATGCGCTGCCGCCCCGGGCGCCGCGGCCGTTGGGCGCACAGCGCGACGCGCTCGTCGCGGCCATCGCGCTTTTGATCAATGCGGTCGCGGCGGCCAACGAACTGCCGGCCGCGCTGCTCGTTTCACGCGCCGAGATCGAGCGGATTGCCCGCGATCTGCCGCAATCGCCGGCGGAGCTGGCGGCGCTGCTGGACCTCACGCCGTGGCGGTGGGACCTGGTCGTGGGGCCCTTGTGGGAATTCCTGAGCGGGGAGCGGGTGCTGCGCATCGCCGGGTACCGCGACGGGTCGCCGCGGACGACCTGGGAAACGCGCCTCGAGGAGAGCTTGGTGTCGGAGTAGGCACCACTCCATGCGGCGAAGGGCGGTCAATGTGAACACGCCTGCTCATCCCAATTCATTCGGCGCTCGGGACACCTTACGCGTCGGGAGCCGCACCTATATCTACTTCCGGCTCGACGCCTTGGCAGCCAAGGGGTACGATCTCGCGACCTTGCCGTTTTCGTTCAAGGTGCTGCTCGAGAACCTGCTCCGGTTCGAGGACGGCCGGTCGGTCGGTGCGGCCGACATCGCCGCGCTCGCCGGCTGGAAGCCGGGCTCGACCGAAGACAAGGAAATCGCCTACCGGCCGGCCCGCGTGCTGCTGCAGGATTTCACCGGCGTCCCCTGCGTGGTCGACCTGGCCGCCATGCGCGACGCGATCGCCGACATGGGGGGCAAGCCCTCGAAGATCAACCCGCTGCAACCGGTCGAGATCGTGATCGACCACTCCGTGCAGGTGGACGCGTTCGGCACCAACTCCGCTTTCGAACGGAACGCCGAGCTCGAATACGAGCGCAACGGCGAACGCTACAGCTTCCTCAAATGGGGGCAGAACGCGCTGACCGGCTATCGCGCCGTCCCGCCCGACACCGGGATCGTCCACCAGGTCAACATCGAGTACTTGGCGCGCATCGTGTTCGGCGCCGGCGGTGCCGGCGAAGGGCACCCGACCGAAGCGGCGCCGCTGGCGTATCCGGATTCGGTGGTCGGCACCGATTCGCACACGCCGATGGCCAACGGCGTCGGGGTGCTCGCCTGGGGCGTCGGCGGAATCGAGGCTGAGGCCGCGATGCTCGGCCAGCCGGTGACGATGCTGATCCCCGAAGTGATCGGGTTCCGGCTCACCGGAAAGTTGCGCGAAGGCATCACCGCCACCGACCTCGTGCTGCAGATCACGCAGATGCTGCGCAAGAAGGGCGTGGTCGGGAAATTCGTCGAGTTCTACGGCCACGGGCTCTCGAACTTGCCGGTTGCCGTGCGCACGACGATCGGCAACATGTCGCCGGAATACGGTTCGACGATTTCGATCTTCCCGATCGACGAACAAACGCTGACGTATCTGCGCCTCACCGGCCGCAGCGAAGAACAGGTCGCGCTGGTCGAAGCATATGCCAAAGCGCAGGGCATGTTCCGCACCGACGCGTCGCCCGAACCGCGCTTCACCGACACGCTCGAACTCGACTTGTCGATCGTGGAACCCAACCTCTCCGGCCCGCGCTTGCCGCAGCAACGCGTACCGTTGCGCGACGGGGGCAAGTCGTTCGAGGCCGCGCTCAAGGAGTGGCGCAGCGCGAGCAACGTCGCACCGGCCGCGGTCGCGCGGCTCGAAAATGAAGGCGGCGGCGGAACGGCCGTTGCGGCGGAAATCGCGGTCGAAGAATACTCGCCCCCGACGCGGCACGCCGACGAACTGCGCGACGGCTCGGTGGTGATCGCGGCTATCACGTCGTGCACGAACACCTCCAACCCGGCCGTGTTGATCGGCGCCGGACTGCTGGCGAAAAAAGCCGTCGAGAAGGGCCTCAAACGCAAACCGTGGGTGAAGACCTCGCTCGCGCCGGGCTCGAAAGTCGTTACGGACTATCTGAAGAAGGCGGGCTTGACGCCCTACCTCGACGAGTTGGGCTTCAACCTCGTCGGTTACGGCTGCACGACGTGCATCGGCAACAGCGGACCGCTGCCCGACGACGTGGCCGAAAAGGTGCAGTCCGAAGAACTGATCGTGGCCGCGGTGCTCTCGGGCAATCGCAACTTCGACGGCCGGATCCATCCGCAAGTTCAGGCCAACTACATCGCCTCGCCCCCCCTCGTGGTCGCCTACGCCCTGGTGGGCTGCATGGACATCGATCTGACGACCGAACCGCTGGGCAAGGACAAGTCGGGCCACGACGTCTTCCTCAAAGACGTGTGGCCGACCGACGCCGAGATCGAAGCGGTCACCGCGACGTCGGTCACCGGCGCGCTGTTCCGCGAGCGGTATGCCGACGTGTTCGCCGGCGACGCGCGCTGGCGCGACATGCCGGCGCCGTCGGCCGAACGCTTCGCCTGGGATCCCAAGAGCGAGTACATCAAGCGGCCGCCGTATTTCGACGGGATGCCGAAACAGCCGGCGCCGCTGCAAGACATCACCGGCGCGCGCGCGCTGGCGGTGCTCGGCGATTCGGTGACGACCGACCACATCTCGCCGGCCGGCGACATCGCGAAAACCTCGCCCGCGGCGAAGTATCTGCAAGCCCACGGCGTCGATCCGAAGGACTTCAACTCCTACGGTGCGCGGCGCGGAAATCACGAGGTGATGGTCCGCGGCACGTTCGCCAACACGCGGCTGCGCAACATGCTCGTGCCGGGCGTCCAAGGCGGCATGACGCGCTTCTTGCCGACCGGCGAACAGATGTCGATCTTCGACGCGTCGGAACTCTATCGCAAGGCGGGCATGCCGCTGATCATCCTGGCGGGTCAGGAGTACGGTTCCGGTTCGTCGCGCGATTGGGCGGCGAAGGGGCCGATGCTGCTCGGCGTGCGCGCCGCGATCGCCGAATCGTTCGAACGCATCCACCGCTCGAACCTGATCGGGATGGGCATCCTGCCGCTCGAGTATGCGCCCGGCGATAACCGCGCGAAGCTCGGCCTCACCGGTGAGGAGACCTTCGCGATCCGCGGGATCGCGGCCGGCATCACGCCGCGCATGTCGCTGGCGGTCGAGGCGAAGGCCGCCGACGGCAAGGTGACGCCGTTCACCGTGGTCGTGCGCATCGATACGCCCGACGAGGCCGACTACTACCGCCACGGCGGAATCTTGCAATACGTGTTACGGCAGCTAGCTACGTGAAAAAGAAGAAGGCGGCAGCGCTTGCCGCCGCTGCTTTGGAAAGTACGAGGCCCCCTGTGGACTTGCCGCACCGCGTCGCCATCCTCGCGTTCGAAGGCCCCGACCGCTATGCGTCCATCGGCGGCCTCGGCACGCGGGTCTCGCAGATGGCCACGGCGTTGGGAGCGATCGGCTGCGTCGTCGATCTGATCTTCGTCGGCGATCCGGCCAACGCGGCGACCGAAACCAAGGGCAACGTCACCTTACGCCGCTGGTCGCAGTGGATCTCCGCGCATCATCCGCGCAACGCATATGACGGCGAACGGGAGAAGATCGCCGACTGGGAATCGAGCCTGCCGGGCTTCGTCGTCGACCAGATCGTCATCCCGACGGCCGCCGCGAACGAACGCACGCTCGTTATCTGCGAGGAGTGGCAGACGGCCGGGGTTGCGATCCGGATCGACCAGTTGGCCCGGCTGCGCGGCGTGCGCAACACGTTCACCCTGATCTGGAACGCCAACAACACCTACGGCTGGGAGCACGTCGACTTCCCTGCGCTGCGCTCGGCCGCCGCGATCACCGCGGTCAGCAAGTACATGAAGTTCGAGCTGGCGCGCTACGGCGTGCCCTCGCTCGTGATCCCCAACGGCCTTCAGGACCGGCTGCTCAGCGGCGCCGACCCGCGCTTGCTAGCGGAGATGAAGCAGGCCTTGGCGGGCCGTCCGACGCTGGTGAAAGTCGCGCGCTTCGACCCCGACAAGAACTGGCTGCAAGCCGTCGATGCGCTGGCCGAACTGCACGCCGTCGGCATCAACGCGCGCATGATCGTGCGCGGCGGACGCGACCCCTACGCCGACGTCGTCTTCGCGCGCGCGCACGAACGCGGCCTCAACGTCGAGCGCATCGGCTACGAGGGCTCGGACGGCCATAGGGTGATCGACGGCATCGCGCTGGCCGACGGCCCGATCGTGCATCTGCGCGCGTTCCTCGACGAGCCGACGCTCTACGCGTTGTATGCCGCCGCCGACGCGGTGCTGGCCAACAGCGGCAAGGAGCCGTTCGGCCTGGTCGGGCTCGAAGTGATGGCCGCCGGCGGCGTCGCGGTGTGCGGTGCGACCGGTGAGGAATACGCCGAACCGTTCGTCAACGCGATCGTCTGCGACACGTCCGACGGACGCGAACTGGCCACGTACCTGCGCGCGCTCTTCGCCAACCCCGGTATCGCCGAAGACATGCGCCGGGCGGGCGCCGAAACCGTCGGCCGCTACACGTGGGGTCACGCGCTGGCGGCGCTGGAGCGGAAGATCGCCTATATCGACGCCGTCATGGGCTAGCCGCGCTTGGATCCAAACGCGCTCGAACCGCCCGAACTCACCCCACCCGCCCCGGTCGCGGCGATCGTGCCGCAAGAGGCCGCGAACCGCGTTCCGCTGCCGCCGGACGAGCAGACGCGGCTCGACGGGCAGGTCGGCGATTTCATCCGTGACCTGACCACGCTCGATCCGCACGGTGCGGAGTTCAAGAAGCGCGTCGACGCGATTCTCGGGCTCGGCGAGAACGACATTCGCGCTTCGGCGAGCGTCGCGAACCGCATGCTCGAGCGGCCGATGAACGCGATGAAGCAGGGCGTCTACGACGCCAAGGCGCCGGTGTCGAAAGCGCTCTCCGAGCTGCGCGAAACGGTCGAGTCGCTCGACCCCTCTAAACAAGGCGATTTGCTCTCGCCGCGCAAGGTGCTCGGCCTGATCCCGTTCGGCAACAAGCTCAAGGCCTATTTCGACGGTTACCGCTCGGCGCAAAGTCATCTCAACGCGATCATCGAGACACTCTACCGCTCGAAGGACGAGCTGCAGCGCGATAATGCGTCGATCGAGCAAGAGAAGGCCGCGATGTGGGCGCTGATGCAGAAGCTCGAGGGCTTCGCGTACCTGGCCAAAAAACTCGACGCCGAAATCGACGCGCGCCTTGCGACGCTCGATACCGGCGATCCCGAGCGGGCCAAGGTCCTGCGCGAGGACGTGCAGTTCTACGCGCGCCAGAAGGTCCAAGACTTGCTGACCCAGATGGCCGTCAACGTCCAGGGCTACCTGGCGCTCGATCTCATCAAGAAGAACAACGTCGAGCTGATCAAGGGCGTCGAACGCGCGACGACCACTACCGTCTCGGCCCTGCGCACCGCGGTCACGGTGGCCCAAGCCCTGGCCAACGAGAAGCTGGTGCTCAACCAGATCGGCGCGCTCAACGCGACGACCGGCAACATGATCGAGTCGACGTCAGCGCTGCTCAAGCAGCAGAGCGCCGGCGTCTACGAACAGGCCGCCGCCGCGACGATCGACGTCGACAAGCTCAAAGCCGCGTTCAAGAACGTCTACGACGCGATGGATTCGGTCAGCACCTACAAGGCCGCCGCGCTCAACAGCATGCAGCAGACCGTCACCGCCCTCGAAGGCGAAGTCCAAACCGCCACCGCCTACCTCGCCCGCACCCGCGACGACCATCCCAGACTCTCACCCTAAGCGCTTCTTCGAAGCCACGGAAAGTAGACGCGTCCGCCCTTCTCGACGGAATAGGAAGAGGGGGTAACCGCGTCCGCCCTACGGCGTCCGCTTCTCGGGCAAACGTTACTCTGACTTAATGAGCGATTGTTTAACTTGTCATCGCGAGCGCTTTGTAGCTTGTCATCGCGAGCGGTTTTTTAGCTTGTCATCGCGAGCGCTTTGTAGCTTGTCATCGCGAGCGTTTTTTAGCTTGTCATCGCGAGCGTAGTCGAGCGACAGCCACGACTGTTGGCATTCGAGAAGGTCGACTTGGTCACGAGCGAAGCCGAGTGACCGCCACGACCCCCGCCATCGCTGCTATGTACCGGCGCTGAGGCGTTTCAGCAACGGCCAGTCTCGCTCGGCAAACGCGCGTTTCTTCTTGTGCGTCCAAACTTTCAGGCGCTTTTCCCAAGCAATCGCGTCATTGACCCGGTGAAATTCGGCCGCATACACGAGACGAAGTGGACGGCGGCTGTACGTATAGGAGTGCCGATCGCGGCCGTTGCAGTGCTCGTCGAAGCGACGGACGACGTCGTTGGTCACACCAGTGTAGAACGTCCCATCGAAGCAGCGCAGCATGTAGACGTAGTAAACCCGCATGTCCGTCTTCTGCTGCCGGCCGGGCGAATGGCAAGATCGTGGTGGTCACTCGGCTTCGCTCGTGACCGAGTCGATCTTCTCGAATCCCAGCGATCGTGGCTGTCGCTCGACTACGCTCGCGATGACAAGCTAAAAAACGCTCGCGATGACAAGCTACAAAACGCTCGCGATGACAAGCTAAAAAACGCTCGCGATGACAAGCTAAAAAACGCTCGCGATGACAAGCTAAAAAACGCTCGCGATGACAAGCTAAACAAAACGTTCATCCATCAGAATAAACGTTCGCCCGAGGAGCGGATCGCCGTAGGGCGGACGCGTTTTACTCCCCCTCTTCCTATTCCGTAGGGAGGGCGGACGCGTTTACTCTCTCCGCTCTTTCAACACCGGCACAAATCTGGAGGGCGGCTCAGCCCATTGCGATCAGGTGCATGATGTGGTTGGCCATGTTGGCGGCCGTGCCCTCAGCGCTCTCGTCGCTCGTGCTCTCGGCGATCACGTTGACCGCGGCTTCGGAGGCGTCGGGGAGCACGAGCACCCAGCCGCCGTTTTCGGAGATGCGGATGCCGTCGATCGTCTGCACGCCGATGCCGTTGCGAGACTCGTCGTGCAGCGCGCGCATGACCAAGCCTTTGCGGTCCCACGGACATGGGACGGCACGGCTGGCCATGTGCCAGTTCGGCAGCTGATCGACGAGCTCACTCGCCGGCTGGTGCTCGGCCGCGAGCAGTTCCATCACCTTGGCCGCGCCGTAGAGGCCGTCGAAGGCGGGCTGGAATTCGGGGAAGATCACCTCGTAGTCGGCGCCGCCGGCAAACGCGAGGCCGGTACCGTCTTTTTCGGCCAGCGCCATCAGCGAGCGGCGGTCGCTGCGCGTGCGCACGATGTGGGCGCCGTTCTGCTCGGCGATGCGCTCGACGGCGTCAGGCACCGTCACCGGCATCGCGATCCGCGCGCCGGGCGTCGCGCGCGCGATCAAGAGCGTCATCAGCGCGAAGAGCCGGTTGCGCCCGACGATGCGCCCGCGGTCGTCGACCAGCGTGAACGTTTCGCCGTCGGCGTCGATCAGCAAGCCGAGATCGGCTTCGAGCGAGGTCACGACGGTGGCGAGCTGTTCGAGATGCCGTTCGCGATCGTCGCGGAAATTGCGCGCCCGCTGCGCGTCGAAGTAGGCGTTGAGCGAGATCTGATCGACGCCCAAGCCGCCCAGCAGCTGCGGCAGCACGATCGCGGAGTTGCCCCACGCGTAGTCGATCACCACCTTGAAGCCGGCTTCCTTGACCGCGTGCGCCGAGAGCGCTTCGAGGAACGCGCTGGTGTAGCGTTCGAGCATGCGCGAGGGGAAGTCGAGCAGCCCGACCTCGTCCATCCCGGTGCGCCGGAAGTCTTCGCGAAAGAACAGGCTCTCGATCTTGCGCTCGGTATTCTTGTCGGTCGTGATCCCTTGCTGATCGAAGAATTCCATCAGCAAGGCGTTGGGATCGTTCGGCGCGACGCGCACGTGAACGCCGCCGTCGCCGCCGATGCGCACCGCGTACCGCGCGAGCGGCAACGGATACGAACGCAGGTCGAGGACGTGGATGCCGACGCTGAGCAGCCCGGAGATGACGCAACGGTTCATCACGCGCGTGGCCGGGTGCGTGTCGCGGCTGGTCATTACCGTTTGACCCGGCTTCAGGTACGAGCCGAACGCCTGCCCAAGCTTGAGCGCGAATTCGGGCGTGAACTCGAGGTTCGCGAGACCGCTGATGCCGACCGAGCCGAACAGCGATCCGGGCCACTTCTGGCCGTAGATCAGCGACATCGAGACGACCGAGCCCGACGTCACCCACTTGTCGGGCCACAGCTTCAAGTTGGCGTTGACGACCGCGCCCGCGCCGATCGTGCAGCCGCGGCCGATGACGGTGCCTTCGCTGACGGTCGCGTTGCGTTCGATCGTGTTGCGGTCGGCGATCGTGCAGTCGCGGATGGCGACGTCCTCGCCGATATAGCAGTCTTCCCACAGCACGCTGCGCTCGATGCGCGCGCCGTGCTCGACGATCGAACCGTCACCGAGCGTCGCCGGCCCGACGATCTCGACGCCGGCCGCGATTCGCACGCCCTCGCCCAGCACGATCGGCCGGTGCAACTGCGCCGAGGGATCGATGCGGCAGCCCGGACCGGCCAGCACGCCCGGCGCGATCTCGGTGCCGAGCGGATCGAGCCGGACCTTGCCCTCGAGCGCGTCGTAATTCGCCTGCTGGTACTGTTCGAGGTTGCCGATGTCGGTCCAGTACGCGTCGATCACGTAGCCGCCGAGCTTCATGCCGTCGCGCAGCATCTCGGGGAAGAGGTCCTTGGAGAAATCGTAGTTGCGGCCGCGGATCATGCGGTCGAGGATCGCCGGTTCCAGCACGTAGATCCCGGTGTTGATGGTGTCCGAGAACACCTCGCCCCACGACGGCTTCTCGAGGAAACGCGTGATGCGCCCGGCCTCGTCGGTGACGACGACGCCGAACTCGAGCGGGTTGGTGACGCGCTGCAGCGCGATCGTGACGTCGTTCGCTTCGCGGCGGTGGTGTTCGACCAGCGCGGTGAGGTCGATGTCGGTGAGCGCGTCGCCGGAGATCACGACGAACGTCTCGCCGGTCAGCAGCTTGTCGGCCATCTTCACGGCGCCGGCGGTCCCGAGCGGCGTATCCTCGACCACGTATTCCATCGTTACGCCGAAGTCGGTGCCGGTGTTGAAGTACGACTCCACCTCGTCGGCGAGGTAGTGCAGCGTCGCGACGATTTCGGTGATCCCGTGGCGCCGCAACAGGGCGATGATGTGCTCCATCACCGGCTTACCGGCGACGGGAGCGAGCGGCTTCGGACGACGGGAGGTCAGCGGCCGCAGACGCGACCCCTCCCCGCCGGCCATCAGAACGCCTTTCATGCTGTCTCCACCTCAGGGAATGTCCCCATCACGTTCATGCGCGCGGCCGTATCTCCCGCAGTGCACTGGCAAATCGTGCGAACCGCTCGCCGGTCGCGAACGACTCCAAATCGTCGCGTAGTTTTCGGCGCCAGTTCGGATACTGTCGATACGTACCCGGAATGTTGACCGGCGCACGTTCTCCGAGCGCATCTTCGATCTGCACCATGACGATCCGCGCCGGCGAGCGGGCCAGGTACCGGTAGGCGGCGAGCACGACCGATTCGGTGTCCGGGTCGACCGCGCGCAGGTCCCCGCTTGCGACGAGGGCGGCCCGCAGCTGCGCGACCCCGCCCTCGCGCGCGCCGCGCGTCCGGCGCGCGCTGTCGGCGTCGAGCAGCCCCAAACGCTCGTGCAGCGCGATGTCTTCGCCTTCGAGCCAGCCGGCGAGCGGCGGCAGGTCGTGCGTGCCGGCGGTTGCGAGCGCCAGCTCCGGGTACGCTTCCGGCGGCAGAAACCCGCCGTCGGCGCCGCGCTCGAAGAGCAGGATGCGGTAGGAGAGGATGTTGTGCGCCGCCATCTTCTCGCGAAAACCGCTGGGTACGGTGCCCAAGTCCTCGCCGATCACGATGCAGTGCGCGCGCACGCTCTCCCGCGCCACGATCGCCAGCAAGTCGTCGAAGGGGTAGTTCACGTAGGCGCCTTCGGCAGGCTGTCCGCCGCGTGGTATCCAGAACAAGCGCATCAGCGACATGGCATGGTCGATGCGCAGCGCGCCGGCGTCGTCCATGTTGTCGGCCAGTAGCCCGGCAAAGGAGGCGTACGCGTTGCGCTCGAGCGTGGTCGGCGAGAGCGGCGGCAGTCCCCAGTCCTGGCCTTGCGTGTTGAGCAGGTCGGGCGGGGCGCCGACGCTCGCGGTCGTGACGTAGTCGTCGCTGCCCCACGCTTCGGCCCCGCCCGATTCGACCCCGACGGCGAGGTCGCGGTAGAGCACGACGCCGTGCGCGCGCGCGACCGCCGCCGCTGCGTCGAGTTGCTGCTTCGCGCACCACTGCAGGTACATCGAGAATTCGATCGCGCGCGGCTCCTCGCGGGAGAACGCTCCGACCGCGTCGCTCTCGCCCGCGCGCAAGGGCGCCGGCCAGTGTGCGTTGTTACGCCCGTAACGCGCCACCAGCGCCTCGTGAATCGCGAACCACCGCAGCTCGTCGCCGCCGGCGGCGACGTAGGCGCCGAACGTTTCGGTGCGGGCGCCGCTCAAGGCGGCGAAGCACAGCTTCAGCGCCGGCGCCTTGACCATCGCGACGCCGGTGTAGTCGACGAACGATTTCGCTCGCAGCACCGCGAGATCGTCGCTTACCGACGCGATGTAGTGCTGAACGTCGGGATCGCTCGATTCCGGCACGGCATCGACGTCGATCGCCAGCCAGTTGAGGAAGCGGCGCGACGTCGGGGCGTAGGGGCTCGCCGCTTCCGGATCGCTGCGGTGCGAGGCGTGCAGCGGGTTGATGCCGACGAGCGCAGCGCCGGCGTTGCCGGCGATCTCGCAGACCCGTTTCAGATCGCCGAGGTCGCCGATGCCCCAGTTGCGCTGCGAGCGGAGCGTGTAGAGCTGCACCGCCAGCCCCCAGACGCGCGCCTCGCCGGGCGGCAGATAGGCCCGGGCCGGCGCCACGACGACGTCGATGCCGGCGTGTCCGAACGTGCCCACGTCCAGCGTGGCGCGATACGGGCTCGACGCGACGACGGGGAACGTGACGCGGTGCGTTTCGAGCGTCGTGCTGCCGCGTTGAAACAGGCGCACCATCGGCGTGTCGCGCAGCGGCAGCGTGCCGGCTTTGACCGCGCCCGTTTCGTCGCTGACGGTCCACAGCACGCTCTCGCTCCAATGTTCGGACGGCAGCGTGATGTCGAGCGTCAGCAGCTCGCCTTCGCGCAGCACGCGGGTGGCCGGAGCGATGCTGGTGGACTCGGGGCCGGTCAAGGCCGCGATGAATGCCTCGCGCGTCGCGGCCGGAACGATCCGCTCCAACCCCAGCGCGTCGGTGTAACGGTCGCCGACCAGCTCGCGCGGCGTCATAGATCCAGCCCGTTGAACACGGCGATCGAGCGCGAGTGCACGGTGAACGTGGTGACCGGCCCGTCCGTCGCCGCCTCGGAGCCGCGCGCATCGAAGGCCGTGTCGAGCAACAGGTGCCACTGCACGGCCGCGGCGTCGGGCAGCGTGAACTCTACGTCGGCATCGGCGGCGTTGAAGAGCACCGCGAACATCGGGCGGTCGCCGAAGAACACGCTGATGCTGCGCCCGTCGCGCTGCCAATCCTCGCCCCTCATTTCGGTGCCCGCCGGCGTGTACCACGAGATGTCGGGCCGCTCGCTTCCCGGCTGCGGCTTCCCGGTGAAGAACCGGTCGCGCTGGAACGCCGGGTGCTCGCGCCGCAAGCGCATGACGGTCTTGACGAAGTGCTCGAAGGCCAGGTCGCGTTCGCTGCGGCCGTTCCAGTCGATCCACGAGATCTCGTTGTCCTGGCAGTAGGCGTTGTTGTTGCCGCGCTGCGAGTGCCCGAATTCATCGCCCGCCAGCAGCAGCGGAACGCCCAGCGAGAGGAACAGCGTCGAGACCA
Organism: Candidatus Lustribacter sp.; assembly: GCA_049512335.1. Classification (GTDB taxonomy): domain Bacteria; phylum Vulcanimicrobiota; class Vulcanimicrobiia; order Vulcanimicrobiales; family Vulcanimicrobiaceae; genus Lustribacter. The sequence goes on along the minus strand of JBEKXE010000010.1, from coordinate 21,121 downwards.
AGTTGCGTTTCTGCCGTTCGCGCAACGTGAGGATCGCCGGATCGTCGGCCGGCCCTTCGACGCCGCAATTCCACGACGCGTTGTCGTCCGTGCCGTCGCGGTTCTCCTCGCCGTTCGCTTCGTTGTGCTTCTCGTTGTACGAAACGAGGTCGGTGAGGGTGAAGCCGTCGTGCACGGTGATGAAGTTGATGCTCGCGCGCGGCCGGCGACCGTGTTTGTTGAACAAATCGCTCGATCCGGCCAACCGCGAAGCGAACTCGGGCAAGAGGCCGCCGTGACCCTGCCAATAGCGCCGCACGGTGTCGCGATACTTGCCGTTCCATTCCGACCAACCGGGCGGAAAGCCGCCGACCTGATAGCCGCCCGGCCCGACGTCCCACGGCTCGGAGATCAGCTTGGCGCGCGCCAGCACCGGGTCTTGCTTGAGCGCTTTGAAGAACGCGGAGTTGTAGTCGTAGCCGTGATCCTCGCGCGCGAGCGTCGTCGCGAGATCGAACCGGAAGCCGTCGACGTGCATCTCTTCGACCCAGTAGCGTAGCGAATCGGTGACCATCTGTAACACGCGCGTGTGGCGCAGGTTGAGCGTGTTGCCGCAGCCGGTGTAGTCTTCGTAGTAGCGCCGGTCTTCCGCCAGCCGGTAATACGAGAGGTTGTCGATGCCGCGAAACGACAGCGTCGGCCCGAGCTGGTTTCCTTCGGCCGTGTGATTGTAGACCACGTCGAGGACGACTTCGAGCCCCGCCTCGTGCAGGTTCTTGACCATCGTCTTGAACTCGTCGTGATGGACCGACAGATAGCGCGGTTCCGGCGCGAAGTAGCAGATCGAGTTGTAGCCCCAGTAGTTGCGCAGCCGGCGCTCGATCAGGCTGCGGTCGTCGATGAACGCGTGCACCGGCAACAGCTCGATCGTCGTCACGCCCAAGTCGAGCAGATGCTCGATCACGCGTGGCGAGGACAGGCCGGTGAACGTTCCGCGTGCGGCCGGCGGGACGTCGGGATGCAGCATCGTGTAGCCGCGGACGTGGGTTTCGTAGAATACGCGGCGCATCCACGGCACGTTGGGCGGACGGTCGCCGCCCCACATGAACGACGTGTCGACGACGACGGACTTCGGCATGCCGCCGGCGTTGTCGCGCCGGTCGAAGCTCAAGTCGGCGCGGTGCGCACCGATGCGGTAGCCGTAGTGGGCGTCGCTCCAGCGCAACGCGCCGCTCAACGCTTTGGCGTACGGATCGATCAATAGTTTGTGGTGGTTGAAACGGTGCCCGTGCGCCGGCTCGTACGGTCCGTAGACGCGGTAACCGTAGAGCGCGCCGGGCCGCAGACCGGGCAGGTAGCCGTGCCAGACTTCATCGGTGTATTCGGGCAGCGTATAGCGCGCGATCTCGCGCCGGCCGCGCGCGTCGAAGATGCACACGTCGACGCGTTCGGCGTGCGCCGAGAACAGCGCGAAGTTCACGCCCGTGCCGTCCCACGTTGCGCCGAGCGGGTAGGAGCTGCCGGCCTCGAGCCGCTTCGCCGTCGCCACTACGGTGCGAGGATCAACGCGGCCAGCGGCGGGAGCGTCAGCGCGAGCGACTGCTCGCGACCGTGCATCGCCACCGCGTCGGTGTGAACGGATCCGGCGTTGCCAGCGTTGCCCCCGCCGTAGAGGCCGGCGTCGGTGTTGAGCAACTCGCGGTACCGCCCGGCCCACGGCACACCGATGCGGTAGCCGTCGAGGCGCACGCCCGAATAGTTGCAGACGACGACCGCGTGGCTCGAACGCTGCGCGTCGTAACGCACCCACGCGCAGACGCAGTTCCGCCGGTCGTCGTACTGGATCCACTCGAAGCCGTCGGGGCTCGCGTCGCGCTCGTGCAGCGCCCGCAGATCGCGGTAGAGCCGGTTGCAGTCGCCGACCAAGCGCTGCATGCCGGAATGCGGCAACCACTGGGTGAGGTGCCAATCGAGCGACGCGCTGTCGTTCCACTCATGCCACTGCGCGAACTCGCCGCCGGCGAAGATCAGCTTCTTTCCCGGATGGCCGAACATGTGCGCAAACAGCAGCCGCAGGTTGGCGAATTTCTGCTCGTCGTACCCCGGCATCTTGCCGAGCAGCGAACCCTTGCCGTGCACGACCTCGTCGTGCGAGAGCGGCAACACGAAGTTTTCGCTGAACGCGTAGATCAAACCGAAGGAGATCTCGTTGAGGTGATGGCTGCGGTAGAGCGGATCGCGTTTCATGAACTCGAGCGTGTCGTGCATCCAGCCCATGTTCCACTTGAAACCGAACCCGAGCCCGCCGTGCGATACGGGCGTCGTCACGCCCGCGTAGGCCGTCGACTCCTCGGCGATCGTCATCACGTCGGGAAATTCGGCGTACACGACCGTGTTGAAGCGGCGCAGGAAGGCGGTCGAGTCCAGGTTTTCGTTGCCGCCGTAGACGTTCGGAATCCATTCGCCGGCCGGGCGGTCGTAATCGAGGTAGATGATCGACGACACCGCGTCGACGCGCAGGCCGTCGATGTGGAACTCGCGCAGCCAGAACAGCGCGCTGGCCAGCAGCATGTTCGCGACCTCGGTGCGGCCGAGATTGAAGGCGTAGGTCCCCCACTCGCGGTGGAAGCCCTTGCGCGGATCGGCGTGTTCGAACAGGCTCGTGCCGTCGAATTTGCCGAGGCTGAAGTCGTCGGTCGGAAAGTGTCCCGGCACCCAGTCGACGATCACGCCGAGTCCGGCGGCGTGCGCGGCGTCGATCAGCGCGCGCGCGTCGTCGGGGGTGCCGAAGCGGCTCGTCGGCGCGAACCAGCCGGTGGTCTGATAGCCCCACGACCCGTCGAAGGGATGCTCCGTGATCGGCAGCAGCTCGATGTGCGTGAAGCCCATGTCGCGCGCGTACGGCACCAGCGTGGTCGCGAGCTCGCGATAGGTGAGAAACCGGTTGCCGTCCTCGGGGACGCGCGCCCACGAGCCGAGATGGACCTCGTAGATCGAGATCGGCGCGTCGCGGTGCTGGCGCGCTCCGCGCGCTTCCATCCACGCGCCGTCGGTCCACGGAAACGGCGCTGCATCCCAGACGATCGAGGCGTTGCGCGGGCGCTGCTCGGCGGTGAAGGCCAGCGGATCGATGCGCAGCGGCAGCAGCCGGCCCGCGTTGTCCTCGAACTCGTATTTGTAGCGCGCGCCGGCGCCGACGCCCGGCACGAACAGCTCCCACACGCCGCATTCGCGGCGCAGCCACATGCGGTTGCGGTTGCCGTCCCAATTGTTGAAGTCGCCGACGACGCTGGCGCGCCGTGCGTTCGGTGCCCATACGGCAAAGGTCGTGCCGCTGACGCCGTCGATCGTGCGGACGTGCGCGCCCATTACGTCGTAGAGCCGGAGATGGGTGCCCTCGCCGAGGAGATAGGCGTCGAGGTCGCCGAGGACCGGCTGGTGCGTCGCGTTCACTTCAGAGGCATACCCGTTCAACGCGTCGCCTTCACGGTGAAGTCACGTCCGACGGCCGGATGCGACGGTGCTTCGTATTCGGCGACTTGCTGGATGAGCTTGGCGACGACGGCTGTCCAGCCGGTCTGGTGCGATGCGCCCAGCCCTTGTCCCGTGTCGCCGTTGAAGTACTCGTGGAAGAGCAGGTGGTCGCGCCAGAGCGGACCGCTCTCGATCGGGGAATCCGGGTTCTGAAACGGCCGCCGGCCGTCGGGACCTGCCCGGAACAATCCGATCAGGCGATTTGCAAGCTGCTGCGAGATCTGCCACAACGTGAGCATCTCGCCCGAGCCGGTCGGGAACTCGACCTTGTAATCGTCGCCCAAGTAGTAGTGGAATTTCTGCAGCGATTCGATCAGCAAGTAGTTGAGCGGAAACCAGATCGGTCCGCGCCAGTTGGAATTTCCGCCGAACAGCCCGCTGGTCGATTCGGCGGGCTCGTAATCGACCCGGAAGATCGCCCCGCCGACCTTGAGCTCGTAGGGGTTGGCGTCGTGAAATTTCGAGAGCGCGCGCAGTCCGTTCGGACTGAGGAATTCTTCCGCGGCGAAGAGCCGGCGCAGGATGCGCCGCAGCCGGTCGGGGCTGACGATGGCCAGCAGGCGGCGCTGCCGCATGCCGCTGGTCTCGATGCGCGCGACGTTCTCGGCCAGCTCCGGACGGTTGGCGATGAACCACTCCACCCGGGCCTTGAGCAGCGGGAGCTTCTCGAGCGTGTCCGGGTCGAGCGTTTCGACCGCGAAGATCGGGATCACGCCGACGGCCGAGCGCACCTTCAACGGGATGCGCTCGCCGGTCGGCAGGTAGAGCTGGTCGTAGTAGAACTCGTCCTGCGGATCCCAGAGGCCGACGCCTGCGTCGTCGTCGTCGCGCTGCGAGTTCATCGCGTCGGCGATATAAAGGAAGTGCTCGAAGAACTTGTTGGCCAGATGCTCGTACACCGGATCGTGGCGCGAGAGCTCGATCGCGATCGCCAGCATGTTGAGCGAGTACACCGCCATCCACGCCGTTCCGTCGGCTTGCGCGAGGTAACCCCCGGTCGGCAGTTTCGTGCTGCGGTCGAAGATCCCGATGTTGTCGAGGCCCAGGAAGCCGCCCTGAAACACGTTGCGCCCGCTGACGTCTTTACGGTTGACCCACCAGGTGAAGTTCAGCAGCAGCTTCTGGAAAATGCGCTCGAGAAAGGGTAAGTCGCCGATGCCGCCGCGGCGTTTGGCTTCGATCTTGTAGACGCGATACGCCGCCCACGCGTGCACCGGCGGGTTGACGTCGTCGAACGCCCACTCGTAGGCCGGCAGCTGACCGTTGGGATGCATGTAGCGCTCGCGCGTGAGCGCGACGAGTTGGCGTTTGGCGTATTCCGGATCGATCAGCGCGAACGGGATGACGTGGAAAGCCAGATCCCAGCTCGCATACCACGGGTATTCCCACTCGTCGGGCATCGAGAGGATCTCTTCGTTGTAGAGGTGCGTCCAGCCGGAGTTGCGCCCGTGCAACCGGTTCGCGGGCGGCGTGGGCATCAGCGGATCGCCCTTGAGCCAATCGCGGATGACGTAGTTGTACCACTGCTTCGTCCACAACAAGCCGGCCAGGGCACGGCGTTGGATCGTGCGGTCCTCTTGCCGCGCGGTCGGCGGGAGCAGCGTTTCGTAGAACGCGTCCGCCTCACGGATGCGCTGGTCGACGATGCCGTCGAAGGCGGCCGGATCGATCGAGAGCGTTCCTGGCGAATCGGTGAGCCGCAAGCGGATGGTCTCGGTTTCGCCGGGCTCGATGACCGAGACGTATTGGAACGCCGCTTTGGTGCCGGTGCGTTTGGGGTTGATCGCGGTCGGATCGTTGTTGATGAGGAAGCGCCCGAACGCGTCCTTCACGTACGGCCGCGCGTTCTTCACGCCGAACGCGCGCTCGTAGTTCGTTTCGTTCTCGGTGTAGAGGATGCTCGTCGCGTTGCCGTCGCCGATCAGCCAGCGCCGGCCCAGCGTCGTGTGTTGCGCGACCATCGCGACGTTCGTCTCGCCGGCGTCGCCGATCGTCGGCTTCGAGACGCCGGCGCGCCACGACCACTCGTTGCGAAACCACAGCGTCGGCAGCACGTGCAGCGGCGCCCGCAGGCGCCCGTGATTGGTGATGGTCAGGCGGATGAGGATGTCTTCGGTCGTGGCCTTGGCGTACTCGACCACGATGTCGAAGAAGCCGTCGCCGGCGAACACGCCGGTGTCGGTCAGTTCGTATTCCGGCGACTCGCGTCCGCGGCTCGCGTTCTGGGTGCGCAGATCCTCGTACGGAAAGGGCCGCTGCGGATAGCGGTAGAGCGCCTTCATGTAGGCGTGCGACGGCAGGTTGTCGAGGTGAAACCATACCTCCTTGACGTCCTCGCCGTGGTTGCCTTCGTGCCCGTTCAGCCCGTAGAGGCGCTCCTTGATGATGCGGTCGCGGCCGTTCCAGAACGCCGGCGCGAAGCACAGGCGCTGGTGGTTGTCGCTGATCCCCAGGATGCCGTCTTCGCCCCAGCGGTACGTCCGTAGATGCGCCATCTCGAAGGGGAAATAATCCCAGGCGTTGCCGTCGGCCGAATAGTCCTCCCGGACGGTTCCCCACTGGCGTCCGCTGAGGTAGGGTCCCCAGCGGCGCCAATGCGCTTCTCGCCGTTCTAGAGCGAGGATGCGCTCGGATTCCGGATTCGCCACGCAGGGCCGGTTCGACGCACATGGCAAGTTCCGCTTCGATGATCTCGCGACGGCTCGGCCGGCCGGACTGCACCGATCTCGGCGTCGCCGAGCGCCGGGAATGGCTCGTGACTAATGGCCGCGGCAGCTATGCGATGGGAACCGTCGCGGGTACGCTGACGCGGAGCTACCATGGGCTCTTGATCGCGGCGCTGGAGCCGCCGGTCACGCGGCGGTTGTTGGTGCCGACGATCGCGCTCGAGGTGCAATACCGCGGCACGACCTACGCGTTGGCGACGAACCGTTGGGCTTCGGGCGGGCGCGTGCCCGAGGGGTGGCGCTACGTCGAGGATTTTGCGGTGACGGACGGCGTGCCGGTCTGGACCTATGCACTGGGCGACGCCGAACTCGAGGTGGCGATCGCGATGCCCTACGGACTCGACCGTACGGCCTTGGCGCTGCGTGCCGTGCGCGCGACCGAGCCGTTGCGCTGCACGGCGCGCGTGCTCGTCGCCGACCGGGATCACCACGGCGGCGGATTGCCGGACCCCGAACGCTTCAACGTCACCGTCGATCCGGCGCGGGCCGAGATCACGTTGCCGGAAAGCGGGCGCACGCTGTTCGTTGCGGCCCCGTCCGGTGCCGTGCTCAGTCCGCACCGCGATCGTTGGACCGGGTTCTTTTTGGCCCGCGAGAGCGAGCGCGGGCTCAACCCGTTCGACGATTACCTCTACGCCGTCGACGCGCGCTTCACGCTCGGCCCGGGCGAACGGGCCGGCATCGTGGTGGGGCTGGAGGCCGAAGGCGACGATGCGCCGGGGATCGTCGACGCCGCCCGCGCGCGCGGCGCCGAGCTCGCCGCCGGTGAAACCGATCCGCTGCTCGCCCAGTTGGCGATTGCCGCCGACGCGTTCGTGGTCGTTGCGGCGCCGGAAGGCCCGAGGCGCACGACGATAATCGCCGGCTATCCGTGGTTCACCGACTGGGGCCGCGACACGATGATCGCGCTGCCCGGGCTGTTGCTTGCCAACCGGCGCGGCGTGATCGCGGAAGCGATCGTCCGCGACTTCGCGCCGTTCGTCGACGGCGGGATGCTGCCGAACCTCTTTCCCGACGGGGGCAGAGCGCCGGAGTACAACACCGTCGATGCGGCGCTGTGGTACGTCGAAGCAATTCGCGCCTGCGCTGCGGTGACGCGCGATTCGAATTTCGCGCGCGATCTGTTCCCGGTACTGTGCTCGATCGTGGCGGGCTACACTGCGGGTACGCGCTACGGCATCGGCGTCGATCCCGTCGACGGCCTGGTGCACGCCGGCGTTCCGGGCGTGCAGCTGACGTGGATGGATGCCAAAGTGGGCGATCGCGTCATGACGCCGCGCGTCGGCAAACCCGTCGAGATCAACGCGCTGTGGTTTGCCGCGCTGAAGACGACGGCACACTTCGCCGAACACTGCGGCGCCGACCCGCAGCCCTACGAAGACGCCGCGGCCCGCGTGCACGAATCGTTCGACCGTTTTTGGAACGGCGAACGCAACTGCTGCTTCGACGTTATCGACGGACCGGACGGCAACGATCCGGCGATCCGTCCGAATCAGATCTTCGCCGTGGCGCTGGCGCCGGAATTACTGGCGCCCGAGCGCGCGCGCGCCGTCGTCGACGTGTGCGTGCGCGAACTGTGGACGCCGGTCGGTTTGCGCACCTTGGCACCGGGCGATCCGAACTACGGCGGACACTACGGCGGCGACCAACTCTCGCGCGACGGCGCCTACCATCAAGGTACGGTGTGGCCGTGGCTGCTCGGCGCGCTGGTGCAGGCGCACCTCAACGTCTACGACGATCCGGTGCTGGCGCGCACGTTCGTCGCGCCGTTGGCCGACGCGCTCGACGGTTACGGTATCGGAACGCTGGGGGAAGTCTTCGACGGCGATGCGCCGCACGCGCCCGGCGGAACGATCGCGCAGGCGTGGAGCGTCGGCGAGTTCATCGCCGCCTTACGGCTCGTCGGGTAGGATGGCCTCGCCGGCTTTGCGCGCGATGTCTTTGGCGATCAGGTCGACGTCGTCGGCGTTGCGGCGCTGCTGATCGAGATTCGCTTGCGCGCGCTCGGCGGTTTCATCGATCTCTTTACGTATAGCCTCTACGAGTGGGGGCTTGTCCTCGGTGAAGCCGGGATCCAAATACAGGTCGCGGTTCATCTGTTCGCCGAGGGTGGGTGAGTCGTCGCTCATGCGGAGGCGTTCCGCAAGGTGCCCCCTTTTCCCCCGGGTCTAAATTCTAGCAAGCGCTTAATGACGGGCGTCCGCCGTTTTGGTTTGCTCAAGAGGAAATGCGACGCTTCCTTGCAGCCGTTCTTTCTTCGTCGTTACCGCTATTGGTCGCGCTGCCGGCGGACGCCGTCGGGGGCCGAACGCTCCAATATTCCGTGGTCGCCACGAGCGGCGGCATCGCCCGCCGGGCAACCGTGACGATCGACTTCGTCGGCGGCTCGGCCGAGCGGGTGATGAACGTCGACGTCGACGAGGTCGGCGACGCCGGCCAAATGCTCGATGCGGCCATCGGCATCGAGCCGTCGGGCGCGCTGCGAGCTGAATCGCCGAGCGGTTTGACCAACGAAGAAGAAGCGCTGTGCAGTTTGATGGCGCTCGAATCCGAGGACATGTACGGCGTTGGAGTCGGCGACCATTGGGAGCGCCAAGGTCCGGTTCCCGGCGGCCGCCACCACACGCGGTTCTCCGTGCTCGGCGTGACCGATGACGGGCTCGTGCAGTTGGCAGTGTCGCGCGATCTCGTGCGTGACGACGGCTCGGTCGCGCGCTGGAGCGGAACGATGCTCTACGACGCGGACAGCTCGGTTCCGGCGACGATCACGCTCAACGGCAACGTCAGTGCGGACAACGATCCGGCCGACGGCCGTAACATCGCGATGACGATTCACCTCATCCACGACACGTTCAAGCACTACTAGGCTCCTCGCGCGACTCGGCGCGAATTGCCATCGCGATCGCGATCAAGATCAGGACCGCGCCGGCGGCGGTGAGCGGCGCCGGCTGCTCGCCGAAAACGAACGCCGCGGCGACGGCGGCGATCAACGGTTCGAGCAGCGTCGTCAGCGCCACGAACGTTGCGCTGAGCAAACGCACCGCGGCGTTGATCGCGGTGTGACCGAAGAGTTGTGAGACGAGCGCCATCGCGAGGATGCCCGCCCACGCGGCGCCGGCGGTGGGCGCGGGCAGCCCGTCGTGGGCGACGGCCGCAGTGCCGGCCAGGATCGCCGCGGCGATCGGGTAGGTGCGGCCGACGACCGCCAACGTCGTGTAGCGCGGATCGCTGGCGCGCACCAGATGCAGGTAGGCCGCCATCGCGGCGGCGCCGCACAACGCGAGGCCGATGCCGAGCGGCGTCTCGCGTCGGCTCGGCGCGCCGGCGACGACCGCGACGCCCGCCAGCGCGAGCGCCAGGCTCGCGAGCACGAGCGGCCGGGTCCGCCGCGTGCGCGCGAACGTCCAGCCCTCGGTGAAGACGGGCGTCGAGCAGACGAGCAGCGTCGACACCGCGACGCTGGCGTGCTGGAGCGATGCGATCCAGCTGCCGAAATGGACGGCCAGCGCCAGGCCGGCCCAACGCAGCCGATGCTCGGTCGCCCGGTCGAAGCGCGCGTACTGCCCGCGCCACGCCGCCAGGACGACGACCGGCACGGCCGCGATCGCCATGCGCAGCGCCGAGACCGACAGCGGTCCGGCAGCGGTGAGCGCAAAGCGCGCGAAGATCGCGGCCGCGCCGATCGCCAGTTGCGCCAGGGCCAGCAAGCCGAGCGCTCGAGCGTTCACGCGATGGGCTGCGCGGCTTGACAAGGCCTCGCCTTCCGCGTAGCGTCGAGAGACGCACGGGAGCTCGCAAGGGCTGAGAGGGCGAGGATTCACCTCGTCGACCGTTGGAGGCACCAATCGGGGTGCCGTCCGCACCTGATCCGGATAATACCGGCGAAGGAAGAGGAGAGAGTCAGTCGTGGATACTGTTCTGCCGAACGAGACCATTTCGCGCGAACCCTTCCCGGGGTCGGCCAAGGTCTACGCGCAGGGTTCGGATCCGAGCATTCGCGTGCCGTTCCGCGCCATCGCGCTGACGAACGGCGAGGTGCACACGGTGTACGACACCAGCGGGCCGTTCACCGATCCGGACGTCGCGATCGACGTGCGCGCCGGCATCGCGCCGCTGCGCCGGCCCTGGATCGAGCAGCGCAACGATACGGTCGAGTTGGCGAAGCCGTCGTCGGTGTACCGCATCGGCCGCGAAGCGATGCGCGAGCTGGACGCGATTCGGTTCGTGCCGCAGCGTCCGGCGCGCCGCGCGAAGCCGGGCGCCAACGTGACGCAGATGCACTACGCGCGCAAAGGCATCATCACGAAGGAGATGGAGTTCATCGCGATCCGCGAGAACTGCGAGCCGGAATTCGTGCGCTCGGAAGTCGCGCGCGGGCGTGCCGTCATCACCGCGAACATCAACCATCCGGAGCTCGAACCGCAGATCATCGGCCGCAACTTCCTGGTGAAGATCAACGCCAACATCGGCAACTCGGCGATCACGTCCTCGATCGAGGAAGAAGTCGAGAAGATGACCTGGGCGACGCGCTGGGGCGCCGACACGGTGATGGATCTCTCGACCGGCAAGAACATCCACGAGACGCGCGAGTGGATCTTGCGCAACTCCCCGGTGCCGATCGGCACGGTGCCGATCTATCAGGCGCTCGAGAAGGTCGACGGCAAGGCCGAAGAGCTGACCTGGGAACTGTACCGCGATACGCTGATCGAACAGGCCGAACAGGGCGTCGACTACTTCACCGTGCACGCCGGCGTGCTGCTGCGTTACGTGCCGATGACGGCCAAGCGCATCACCGGCATCGTGTCGCGCGGCGGCTCGATCCTCGCCAAGTGGTGCCTCACGCATCATAAGGAGAACTTCCTCTACACGCACTTCGAAGAGATCTGCGAGATCATGAAGGCGTACGACGTTACGTTCTCGCTCGGCGACGGGTTGCGTCCCGGCTGCACCGCCGACGCCAACGACGAAGCGCAGTTCGGCGAGCTCGACACGCTGGGCGAGCTGACGCAGATCGCGTGGAAGCACGACGTCCAGGTGATCATCGAGGGCCCGGGTCACGTGCCGATGCACAAGATCAAGGAGAACATGGACCGCCAGCTGGACGTGTGCAAGGAAGCGCCGTTCTACACGCTGGGCCCGCTCGTCACCGACATCGCGCCGGGCTACGACCACATCACCTCGGCGATCGGCGCGGCGATGATCGGCTGGTACGGCACGGCGATGCTGTGCTACGTGACGCCGAAAGAACACCTCGGCCTGCCCAACAAAAAAGACGTCAAGGACGGCGTGATCGCGTACAAGATCGCCGCCCACGCCGCCGACATCGCGAAGGGTCACAAAGGCGCTCAGCACTGGGACGACACGCTCTCGAAAGCGCGCTTCGAATTCCGCTGGGAAGATCAGTTCAACCTCGGGCTCGATCCGGTCACCGCGCGCGAGTTCCACGACGAAACGCTGCCCGCGCACGGCGCCAAGGTCGCGCACTTCTGCTCGATGTGCGGACCGCATTTCTGCTCGATGAAGATCACGCAGGACGTGCGCGACTACGCCGAACGCGGCATGGCCGAAAAATCGGAAGAGTTCGTCAAGCTCGGCGGCGAGGTGTACGTGCCGGCGGAGGCGGCCGCAACCGGCGCGCCGTAACGCGCTCTGGAATGAACGTCGCGCGGTTTTTCGTCGCGGTCCTGATCCTGCTCGGGGCCGCGCTCGCGGCGTGCTCGGGTAACTTCGGTTCGGGCACGACGCCGCCGAACGGGCTCTTGCCGTCGGGCAATCTGGCGGGCATCAACCCGACGCCGTCGCCCACGCCCAACTCGGCCAGCAACATCGTCACCTACGGCTCCAACGCCGACTTCCAGCCGCTGCCGAGCGCGGCCGGCTTCGGCGGCGCGATCGCCTTCCCGGTGCCCTCACCGAAACCGTCCGGGTTCAGCGACGTCCCGATCGGCGCCACGCTCTCGCTTACCAAGCCGGACGGCGCTCCCGACCTCAACCTCGCTACCAAGGGTAAGAAGGGCCGCAAGCGCGAGCGGCCGGCGCGCGCGTTGGCCTACCTCACGCTGCTCCCGACGCACGACGTCACCCTGGCGTCCTACCCGCGCATCGCGATCGACGTGCCGCGCGACATCGTCACGGTCTACCGGGAGAGCGAGCTCGGGATCGCGCTCTACAACGCCGGCACGAAGGACGGTACGTTCCGTCTGGCGGTCGCCGAGCTGGACACCGCCACCCCGCCGCCGACCCCGACCCCCAATCCGTCCGCGCCGGCCGTGCCGACCGCGATCCCGATTTCCGCGTCGCCCAGCCCGAGCCCGACGGCGTCGGGCGCCACCCCCGTTCCGACGCTGCGCCCGTCGGGCGCGCCTGTGAGGTCCGGGTCGCCGGCCGCGCCGACGGTCTCACCGACCTTGCCGCCGCAGCGCATCCTCTTCGCCGGGACGGCTGCCTCGCTCAAGATGTCCGCGAACCAGCCGGTCGTGTTCGCGCTCTACGCCCTGCCCGTCGCGACGCCGTCACCGAACCCGCACGCCTCGGGTGCCGCCGCCGCGCCGGTCGCTAGCGGCTCCCCCGCAGCCGTCGGCTCGCCGGTTGCCGCGGGCTCGCCGGTTGCCGCGGGCTCGCCGGTCCCGAGCGGGGCGCCGCCGCCGGAAACCACGCCGGCGGCCGGAACCCGAACCTCGACGCCGGCGCCGGCGGGAACTTAGGGCTGGGCGACCGGAGCCGCGAGGCTCGCCGGCAACGCCGAGGCGTCGGCGTTGGCGAGCCACTCGCGTTCGTCGGCGGGGACCGCCGGTGCCGCGTTGGCCACGAATGCTTTGGCGACACGCACGCTCAGCGCGTGCCACTGCGCGATGACCTTCTTCACGTAGTGCTGCGTTTCGTAAAACGGCGGGATGCCGCGGTACTGTTCGACCGCGAGCGGACCGGCGTTGTACGCGCCGATGGCATCACGCAAGCCGTTGACGCCGCGGCTCGCGAAGCGGTTGATGAGCGAGCGCAGATAGACCGACGCGCCGCGCAGATTTTGCGCCGGATCGCGCGGGTTCACACCCAATTTGTGGGCGGTCGTCGGCATCAGCTGCCCGAGGCCGCGCGCCCCGTGATACGACACGGCGGTCGCACGCCATGACGATTCGACCGTCACCAGCGCCATGATGAGGTTCGGATCGAGCTTCGTGCGCTCCGAGTCGGCCAGCAGCGAACGTGCGTAGGCCAAGCTCTGTCCGACTTGCAGATGCGGGTTGATCGTCCGCAAGACCGTTGCGTAGTTCGCTTCGGCCGCCGGAATCTCGTCCGCACCGGCCGGTTGACCGGCGGACGCAAAACACGCAGCGAAAGCGATCGTGAGCGTAACGGCAATTCGCGACGCTGCAAAGCGCAGAGGCATTGCCTCCGGTTTATCCCGGCGTGGGCGAACACCCTTCCGAGGAAGCGTCGGGATGGATGGGGTCGACCCAGGCGACCTTGGTCGGCATTTCGGCGGCCGCGATATCGAGGTTCACGACGATCGGGTTCTGGCCGCTCCGAACCAAAACGCACTCGAGCGGCTCGTCGGCCGACGCGTTGATCTCTTGATGCGGCACGTACGGCGGGACGAAGATGAAGTCGCCGGGCCCGGCTTCGGCGACGAATTGTAGCCGGTCGCCCCAGCGCATGCGGGCCTGACCACGGACGACGTAGATGACGCTTTCGAGTTCGCCGTGATGGTGCGCGCCGGTCTTGGCGTCGGCGTGGATCAGCACCGTCCCGGCCCACAATTTTTGCGCCCCGGCGTTCGCCGCCGTGATCGCCGCGGCGCGGTTCATCCCCGGCGTTTGCGGCGTGTTCGTGTCGAGTTCGTAGGCGCGAACCACGCGAATGCCGTCGTTTTTCCAGCGCTCCTCGCTCATGCCGGCTGGTACGACCGGAACGAAGCCGATTCTTTCCGGGTCTGCAAGCACAGATGAGGATCGCATACGTCGACATGATCGGCGGCGCCGCGGGCGACATGCTGATGGGCGCGTGGGTCGACGCGGGCCTCGACGTGCGTGAGCTCGAGCGAGCGCTCCGTTCGGTCGTCGCCGAGGGCTGGGAGCTGGTGACCGAACGCGTCGAGCGGGCCGGCATCAGCGCCACCTATCTCGATTTGGTCATTCCGGGCGAAGACGATCACGCGCACGGACCCGGCGGAGTGCACGAGCACCACGGGCATGGCGGACGCCGGCTGCGCGACATCATCGCGATTGTCGAACGCAGCGGGCTCTCTGAGCGAGCGATCGCACGCGCGAGCGCGATCTATCGCCGCTTGGCCGACGCCGAAGCGCGCGTGCACGGCGCGAACGCCGGCGAGATGATCTTTCATGCGGTCGGGCAGATCGATGCGATCCTCGACGTGGCCGGCACGTGCGTTGCGCTCGAGCTGCTCGGCATCGAGGAGTTGCGCGCGTCGGCCTTTCCGCTCGGGCACGGCATCTCGCGCAACGGCCATCCGAATCCGGGGCCGGTAGCGCTCGACTTGATGCGCGGTTTCCCCGTCCGTTCGCTCGACGTCGAAGCGCAGCTGGTCACCGAGACGGGCGCCGCGATCCTCACGACGTTGGCGACGCCGGGGCCGGCGCGTGACATGACGCTCGAACGCGTCGGTTACGGTGCGGGTCGAAAGTCGTTCGCGATTCCCAACGTCGTGCGCGTGATGATCGGTTCCTCGTCGAGCTCGGAATAAAGTCCTAAAGGAGGTCGTCGAAGCGGCGCAGGCGCTCGGCCATGATCTTCATGACTTCGAGCGCGAAGAACGGATGGTTGCGCACGAGGTAGAGGAAGCGCTTCTGATCGAGTGCGGACACCTTGACGTCCGTTTTCGCGATGACGTCTGCGCTGCGCTCTCGATGGTCGATCAACGCCAACTCGCCGAAGATTCCGCCGGCGTGAACGGTTTCGAGGATCTTGCCGCGGAGCGAGATCTCGACGTCGCCTTCGGTCACGACGTACATCATCTCGCCGTGGTCGCCGACGGACATGAAACGATGCCCGGCCGGATACTGCTGCGCGTCGAGGTCGCTGGCGAACATCGATAAATCGGCCACGATGCGCTTGGTTCGCTTAGGAAAAGGAAATCTCCGTTCCGGGGGCCGGGTGGCGAGCCTATGAATCGCCGGACGACGCTTACGACCCTGGCCGCGACCGCCGTGGCAACGCTCGGCGTGCCGCGCGGCGAGCGAGCCGCCTACGAGGTTGCCGTGCCCTTATTGTCATCCCGAGCCTGGTCGAGGGACAGCTGTAACCGGAGCGAGTAGCCACTGTCCGATCGCGAGCCCTTCGACTACGCTCAGGACAGGCTCCGCCGAGCGATCGGCCCCCGCCGTGGCGATCGACTCCGCTCGCGATGACAATGAGGGCGCGGCGATCCTTACCGGGGCGATTTTACCAGACGGTGGTTTCGAGGATATCGATGCCGCCGTGGCGGTCGACGAGGTAGATCAGGCCGCGGTCGTCGATCGTGACGTCGTTTGACGATGGGCGTTTGCTGCCGGGCGCCGGGTCGGGGAGATACGAGCCGACTTCTTTGGGCGCAAACGGATCGGAGATGTCGAGCAGACGCAAGCCGTTGGCGAACCACGCGCACGGCACGACCGTGCCGCTGAAGCGTTCCGACGGTTGATGGCAGCCGGTGTTCGGCGGTTGCGGTGCGCCGTCGGGATCGAGGCCGGCGACTTGGAACGTGCTGATCGGCACCGGCGCCGCTTCGTTCGTGATGTCGTAGATCCATAGAAACGCCGGCGCGGCGGGCCAGCGTTTGTCGACGTCTTCGTCGGCGACGAGCATCACGCGCCGGCCCTTGAGCGTTTGCGGAACGGCGAGCAGCGTGTGCGTCGGATGCGGGAACGTGGCCGTCGTATCGAAACGCCCGACTTGCTGCGGATGCGCGAGATCGGTGACGTCGAGGATCACGCCGCCGTGTTGCCAGTAGCTCACGTAGAGCCGGTCGCCCAAACGCAGCGGATGGTGGCAGCGCGGACCGCGGCCGTCGGTGAAGGTCGGCGTCTCACCGCCCGCGGTCCATTGTCCGGGCAGCCACCAGCGGCCGACTTCTTGCGGCTTGGCCGGATCCTCCAAGTCGAGGATCATCACGATGCGTCCCGAGTAGCCCTCGACCGTCGGTGAGATGTACGCGTAACGGCCGTCGAACGAGAAGCGGTGCACGCCGCTGCCGGCCGTCGTCCAATTCGTGAGCAACACCGGTTTCGCCGGGTTCGAGACGTCGTAGATGCCGAGCCCGCCGGCGAAGTTCTTGTCGGCGTCCGGCGCCAGCCGTTCGTGGTTCACCACCATCGTGCCGTTGGCCACGCGTACTTTATGCGAATGCCAACCGGACGGGATGTTATCGATCGTCGCGATGATGCGTGGCGCGCGCGGATCGGCGACGTCGACGATCGACGTGCCGTGCGGCGCGTTCATGTGTCCGACGTAGAGCGTCGTGCCGTCGATCCATACCTGCCCGCCGCCCGCGATGTCGAGGTGCGCGACGAGCGAGGTGTTGGCGGCCTGCAACTACGACGCTTTCTTCGGAAGCTCGAGTTTCGGTGTGATCCCGCGTTTGCGCATTTCGTCGAGCCAGATCTGGTGAATGCGCGGATCCTGATCCTCGTATTCGATTTGGTCGCCGCCGAGCTTGACGCTGGTCTTGCTGGCGGATTTCGCGCGGCCGATGCCGCCGGTGCGGCGCTGCTGTTCGGTGAAAATGTAGCTCACGCCGCCGAGACCCGTCGCCAGGTAGCGCGAGGCGTGGTTGCTGGTCACGAAGTGCTGATGGAATTGTTGCGCGCACGGCGGAAATACCGTGCCGAACTCCCAGTCGACGCGCTCGAAGTCCGTGTCGCCTTGGTTCCACAGCAGCGAGTAGCCGTCGCCCGAGAGCGTCATCACGTGCGTTCCGGCGCCGTGTTTGTGCGCCTTCTTGTACGTGGCGGGCGCGATCTCCGAGATGTGGATGTGCATCGTGCTGTCGGCCATCGCGAACTTGATGTTGAGCGAACCCGGGCCGCGCTCGGCGTAGTCGGTCAGCTCGATGGCGCCGGCATCGGAGACGAAGTTCGTCTGCCAGGTGTTCTTGCCGGCTTCGATCATGTGCAGGTCGCCGCCGCCGTTGTAGTAGTCATCGCGGCCGGAGATGCGGCCGGTGAACTCGTACGGCAGGTTGAACACGAAGTCGTCGTTGTGGAACAGTTTGATCACCATCGGCGCGTTGGTCGTCATCGTGAGCCGGGCGCGTTCGACGCCGCTCGCGTTGAAGTGCCGGTACTTCGCGTTGAGCGGAATCGCGAACAAGCTGCGCGGGCCCCACTCGAACTGCCGTGTGCGACCGTCGGCGAATTCGAGCTGCGTGCTGCCGCGGCCGTCGAGCACGAAGTAGATCGCCTCGTAGAGGTGGTGCACCGGTTCGGTCGATTTCCCCGGCGGTAACTCGAGGATGAACATCGAGCACCAGTCGCCGCTGCCGGTGAAGTGCGCCGCCGCGCCTTTGGCGCCGTAGCGCGGCCAGTCACCGACCTCGGCCTGCACGGTGTGCAGCGAGAGCCCTTCGTGAACGACCAGTCCTTCGCGTTTGACCCAATCTCTGTAGGAGTCGATTCCGAAGGGCAGTTCGGCTTTGGGTTTGACGGTTGTTTCCATGCTACGCTCCCGTTAGGCGGCCGTGGTTTGTTGGTGCAGCGCGGCGTGAATGCGTTCGGCCGTCAGTCCGAGGCGGTCGAGCCGCACGCCGCACGCCGCGGCGATCGCATTGGCAATGGCCGGCGCGACGCCGGCCGTGTTGAACTCGCCGGCGGCGCGCGCGCCGTACGGACCCGGACCACCGTCCGGTTCCATCATGATCGCGCGGAACGGCGGGATGTCGCGCTGCGTCGGCAGCTTGTAATCCGAGAGCGCGATGTTGACGAGCCGGCCGTCTTCGATCTGCAGCTCCTCGGTCAACGCGCTGCCGATCCCCATCATGAAGCCGCCGTCGATCTGGCCCTTGTGCGCGATCGGGTTGATGACGGTGCCGATGTCGGCGACGAAGACCACGTCGTGAATCGTGACGACGCCGGTGTCGCGGTCGACCGACAGGTCGACGCCGTAGGCGCCGAAGTTCAGCCAGATCGGATCGCCGTGCTGGTGCATGTACTCGCTCTCGCCGGTGACGCTCACCGGCCCCGAGTGCGGCAGCGCGAGCGCGGCGCGCAGTTTGTGCGCGGCATCGAGCGCGGCGCGCCCGAGCAGCAGCGTTCCCTTGCTGCCGCCGATGCCGGGATCCCACGGCACGTCGCTGGTCGTGCCGCGCTCCACGGTGATGCGTTTCGGATCGACGCCGAGCTCGGCCGCGAGCACGCGCTGGATGACGGTGAGTGTGCCGACGCCCGGTTCGGTGATGCCGGTGTCGACCGCGATGCTGCCGTCCTCGCGCGCCGTGACGATGAAGCTCGTCTTGCCGCCGGCGATGTGGCGTGCGGTCAGCGCGAAGCCGATGCCGCGTCCCGCCGGCAGCGGTTTGCCGTAGCCGATTTCCTTGCGCACGGTCTCGAGCATCGCGCGGGCGCGCGGCTTGGAGAACGGGTTGCCTTCGATGTCGGTGTCGCCTTCGACCGCGGCATTGCGCACCCGCAGTTCGAGCGGATCGATGCGCAGCTCCGCGGCGACGATGTCGAGCATCGACTCGAAAGCGAAGATCGTTTGGATGTCGCCCGGCGCGCGCACGAAGCCACCTGGAATCGTGTTGGTGTACGCGGTGCTGCGCTCGACCTGCGCGTGGTCGATGCGGTAGGGCAGTTTCGGACAGCGGCCGGGCATCAGCCACGGCACGGGCTTCGCGGCGGCATACGCGCCGCCGTCGAAGATCACGCGGATGTCGACGGCTTCGAGCGTGCCGTCGTTCTTCGCGCCGATGCGCAAGCGAATCTTGGCCGCGTGGCGGACGTGCGTCGAACGCACGTCGTCGGCATGCGAGCGCACGTGCTTGACCGGCCGGCCCGTCGCCTTCGCCAGGAAGTAGAGCGGAAATTCTTCGATCGTCAGCGCTTTGGCTCCGAACTCGCCGCCGATGAAGCTCGGATGGATGACGACCTTGTCCTTCGGCAGCCCGGTCATGAACGCGAGCTGATCGCGCAGCGCGAACGGGCTCTTGTTGGTCGAGAGCACGTGCAGCGCGCTCGCGTCGTCGATCCAGACCAGCGTGGCGCGCGGTTCGATGTAGCCGCCGTGCGTGCGCGGCGTGGTGAACGTATGCTCGAAGACGCGTTCGGCGCCGGCCAGCGCTTTCTCGACGTCACCCTTGCTCGTGATATCGTACCCGTGCATGTTGCGATGCGGGCGCGGCGGCCGCTCGCCGAACGCGTACTTGAACGCGGCGTCGTTGGGATGGAACGGCGGCGCGTCGGGCGCCAGCACGGCTTCCGGATCGAGGGCGGCCGGAAGCTCCTCGTATTCGACGTCGACGGCAGCCGCCGCGGCATCGGCGGTCGCGCGCGTGTCGGCGGCCACCACCGCGACGAACTCGCCGACGAAGTTGACCTGTTCGCGCGCCAGCACCGGCCAGTCTTTGAGCACGCAGCCGAAGTAGTGCTCGCCGATATCGGCTCCGGTGAGGATGGCCCGCACGCCGGGCATCGCTCGCGCGGCCGAGGTGTCGATCTTCACGATGCGCGCGTGCGCGTAGGGCGAGGCGACGAAGGCCGCCCACAACATCCCCTCCATGGCGAAGTCGGCGGTGTATTTCGTCTGGCCGGAGACCTTGCCGACCCCGTCGATGCGCGCTTCGTCGGTTCCCAGGAGGCTCGGGGTGGTGCCGCTCGCCGGGGTCGTGGTCGTCGCCATGGTGCCTCCTTCGACGCTATCGGAGGAAACCTGCACGCCCGCGATTCCTGGGAGAACGATCAGGTCAGGCCGCTGCCGACGCCCCAAGTTGCGAGCGATCCGCCGTCGACGCGCAGATCCTCGCCGGTGATGAACGCCGCTTCGTCGGAGACGAGAAAAGCCACGGCGTTGGCGAGATCTTGCGGGTCGCCCAGCCGTCCGAGCGGGATTTCGTCCCACGAGCGATGCCGCGGGCCCGTTTTCGTCGGCGTCGCCGAATTGACGCGAATGTGGTGGTGCGCGAGATCGAGGGCCAGCGCCCGCACCATGTTCAGCACGCCGCCCTTGGCCGTGCAATAAGCGAGTGCATCGGGGCGGCCGCGATGTCCCGACGTCGATGCGACCAGCACGATCGACCCGGGCCGCTTCAGCTCGACCAGTCGCTCCGCAACCGCTTTGGCGCACAAGAACGAGCCCGTGAGCACTACTTCCAGCACGCGTTGGAATTCGCTCAAGCTCGTTTCGAGCAAACCGTGCTTGCCGGGCGTCGTCGGATTGCACACGAGAATGTCGATCGGCCCGAACGTGCCTTCCGCCAACTCGAGGAAGCCGGCCACGACGTCGGGATCGGTGACGTCGCCGGGCGCGGCTACGGCGCGGCCGCCTTCGCGCTGCACCGTGTCGGCGAGTTGGTGCGCGAACGCCGCGTCGAGATTGTTGCACACCACCGCCGCACCTTTGGCCGCGAGCGTTCGCACGATGGCCTGACCGATGTACGGGCCGGCCCCGGTGACGAGCGCAACGCGGTCCTTCAATGTATCCACGCGTGAGGCATTAGCCGCACGGCTGACGAACGCCCTGCGCCATGATCGGTCGCATCAGTCGTAGAGCTGCTCTCGCGGGTGCCGGCGCGACGCTTGCCACGCTGTCGGTCCGCCTGCCCGCGTTCGCCGCGCCGGCTGCCGTGCGCGTTTCGACCGTCGCGATCTTTGCGGTGGCGCCGCTGTATGCCGCCGACGCGCAAGGCTACTTTGCGGCCGAAAACCTCGTTCTGAACACCGAACCGGTGCAGTCGG